>JAEEKU010000060.1 GCA_016282555.1 Methanomassiliicoccaceae archaeon | reverse complement strand
CATCTCCTTGATCGTTATGTCTTTGACGTTCTTCTCATCGATCATCACGGTTCCGCCGGTGGGCTGGAGAATCTTGTTGATGCAGTGTATGAGCGTCGATTTCCCGACTCCGTTCGGACCCAGGATGGAAACGAAACTCGGGCCCTCGATGACGGCGGTAATATCCTTCAACACAGGGGTGCTGGAATACGAAAACTCTACTCCTTCGATGTTTATCTTCATTTTTATCACCTTATTTACCAAGCTGATTTTCTCCTCATCCTTACCAGGATTATCAGGAATAACGGCCCGCCTATGATGGACGTGATTATCCCCACGGGAAGACCGGTGACAGTAAGCATTCTGGCGGCGCAGTCGGCGCACATCAGGAAAGCCGCTCCGAAGCATGCGGACGCGGGAATCAGATACCTGCAGTCCGAACCTATCGCCAGCCTGACTATGTGCGGAGCGACCAGGCCCACGAAGCCTATGGTTCCGGTGAACGCCACGATGACCGAGGTTATCATAGCCACGACCACCATGAACGCCAGCCTGAGTTTCTTGGGGTTTTCTCCCATCGCGACCGCGGACTTGTCGTTCATCGACAGGATACCCACTTTCCTGCTCAGAAGCATGAAAAACGCAACTCCGAACACTGCGCCGCCCAGCATTATCGGGATGCTGCTCCAGGTGGTCCGGCCCAGCGTCCCTATCCCCCAGACGTAGGCGTCCGCGAGCTTTTCCGCGGTGGTGCTGACTTTCAGCAGAGTGTCGGTAGCCGAAAATACGTACATCACCGCGACACCGATCAGGATGATCGATGTGGAGGTCATATTCGTCTTGAAAGTGGATATCAGTATTATCACCAGCGCCGGGATCAGAGCGAAGACGAAAGCGTTCACGACCGTTCCGAGGCTCGCGCTCACGGACGGAAGGATCGTGAATCCGGTGATTATCGCGATCGTCGCTCCGAGGGACGCGCCGGAAGAGATCCCCGTGGTGTACGGATCGGCGAGAGGGTTCTTCATGGAGCTCTGCATCACGGCTCCGGCGATTCCCAGAACCGCTCCTCCCAGAAGCCCGCCTATGGCGCGCGGAAGATGAATTTCCCAGACGACGGTATCCTTCATTCCGTTGGCATCGCCGTTCCCGGTGAGATGATCGAAGAGAACCTGATACGCTTCCAGAAATCCTATGTCGTACTTTCCCGCCCATACTCCTATCCCCAGAGCGGCCACGCACAATACTATGCATATCAGGCAGAACAGAATCTTCTTCCGGGTGTAGCGGCGATACGCCGATTTATGCGCCGAATAGTCCGTCGCCACACCTCCTTCTTGTTGATAATTATCAGAAGCAGGAACACCGGCCCTCCTACGAACGACATCACTACCCCTACGGGAACGTTCACAGTCGAAATCAGACGCGAAGCGGTGTCGGCCAGAAGAAGTATGGCCGCGCCGGCGAGCATCGAAGCGGGAACCAGATACTTGTTATCCGATCCTATTACCAGACGGGTCAGGTTCGGCGCCACCAGTCCTAGGAAACTTATGATTCCTATGTAACACGTGACGGAAGCGGTTACCAGGGAGATCACGACGAGACAGATCGTGCGTATGCCGTCGACGTTCAGGCCCAGGCTTTTGGCGTTGTTGTCGCCGGTCGCCAGAATGTTGAGTTTGCTGGCAAGAACCAGCGAGGCTGCGGTTCCGGCTGCCGTCACCGCGGCCATCAGCGGGAAAGTGTCCCAGGTGACCCCTTCGAGCGACCCTATCTGCCACTTGTAAATGTTGGCTATGGTTTCAGCGTCAGATACGATCATCAGAAGCGTGGACATCGCAGAGAAAAGGTAAGACATCGCGATACCGCACAGGATAATCGTCGCCGGGGACATGCTCTTTCCCCTCGACAGGAGAATAATCACTCCCGCCGGAATCATTCCGAAGATGAAAGCATTCAGAAGAACTCCCGCCCCGCTGCCGCTGGGAGAAGCCGTGAGGCCGAGAACCATCGCGATCGCGACTCCGAACACTGCCCCGGACGATATGCCGGTGGTATACGGATCAGCAAGGGGGTTCTTCACCATGCTCTGTATGACCGTACCGCAGACGGAAAGGGCTATACCCGCCACCACCGCGACCATGACTCTCGGAAGACGGATGTCCCAGACGATGTAATCGTCCCACCACGCCGGAGAGCCGGTCTCGTACGAAACGCCGGATATGTGCTCGAAGAGAATGCGGTACACATCGAAGAAATGTATATCCCTGGCTCCCAGAGTGATGGAGACTCCGGCGGAAACAAAGACGGCCAGAGCGAGGACCGCGATGTACAGAATTTTGCGGAGTATGTACCTGCGGTAATCCCTTTTTGCATCTGCGTTCTTCGCTTCGGACATAAAAACCAACTATATACCTTTCAGCGTAAAGGTGACACATCACTACTATTAAATTGATTGGATTATATAACCGATCATGGGCAGGAATGCTATCATTACAATAATTGTTATCGTTGCCGCCTGCATCATAGCCGCCGGAGCGTATATCGCCTTCAGCGGGGGCAATGACAAACCCGACGATAACAACTACATCTCAGACGACACCACGGGCCGTCTGAAGGTGTTCGGTAACGCCAACAACGACGATTACCTCAACGAAAAGGATATCGACTACCTCAAGAAAATCATCGCCGGAACCGCGGAAAGGACCCAGTTCGCCGATGCCAACCAGGACGGAAAGGTCGACAACAGCGACGTTCAGTTCGTAAGGGACGTGCTCGACGGCAAGCAGAAGAAAGTCTGGATCTCGCAGGTTTACAACAAAGAGACCCAGATCGTCGACTGCAAGTACCCGCTGGACAAGATCGCCGTCGCCGGATACGAGACCATCACCGTCATCAAATCCATCGGCGCCGCCGGCAAGATCGTCGCTCTCACCGGAGCGAGCGGAGACAGCTTCAACGAGCAGTTCTACTCGGACGTTTACAACCTTCCGAAATGCGGACCAGACATCTGGAGAATGGATGTGGAGAAGCTTTCGGATTACAAAGTCGACGCCATCGTCTCTATGGACGCGAAATCCTATATCGAGAACTACGAGACCTTCGAAAAGGCTGGCATCGATGTGGTCAGGATCGAAGCCGCGCACGCTATGAATTCCCTTTCGGGAATCGTCACGATCGGATTCCTCCTCGGATGCACCGAAAAAGCCAACGAGCTCATGGAATTCTTCGACGGAATCACCGAGAACATCAAGAAGAAGGTCGGAACCGTGAGCGATGCCGACAAGAAGACCGGACTGTTCCTCACCATGAAATACTACGTGGAGGGACCCTCGGCCCTGTCCGAATACACCGGAACCATGGCCATCGCCGGCGCCAAGACCCTCGCAGACGTCTATCCCGAGGAATGGGGAACCAAAGCCCGCCTCACTTTCAAACCCGGAGACGACTGGCTTCTCAAAGACAAATATCAGGCTGATTTCATCTGCCTTTCCAACGCTCTCGGCCTCACCAAGATGACCAAGAAGCAGATACAGGACAAATGGGACGACTGCGGACAGTACATGAGCAAGATGAACGCCTTCCCCAAGGGATACTTCATCCTGAACAGCACCCTGTCCCCGGTTCTGAGAATCGCGTTCATGGCCTCGGTCATGTACCCGGAGATCATGGGAGCCAACTACGCGTACGACTGCGTCCAGCAGTACTACGACAAATTCATCACGAACGTCAAGAACTTCGACGCGAAGAACGACGCCACCTGGATCATCACATCCTACACCGTCTCCGACAGCGAGATCCTCGACACCGCCGTGATGGATTCGGCCGATCTGAAAGTATACGGAAACATCAACGGAGACCGCTTCCTCGACGAAAAGGATGCCGCCATCATCGACAAGCTCGTGGAGCGCGGCAGAACCGCCAAAGATTTCCCCCTCGCCGATGCCAACCAGGACAATGTCCTCAGCGCGGACGACGCCAAGCTCGTAAGGGACGTCGCGGCCGGAAAGCCCGCGGTCATCTGGCACATGAACTACCACGATTTCAACGGCGACGGAACCATGGACGAGGAGCTCGTCTCCACCAAGTTCCCGATCACGTCCGCGATCAGCACCGGATCCACCAACACCCTGGTTCTGGAGATGATGCTGGGACTTGTCGATAACATCAAAGGAGCCACCTACGGAAACACCAACGACGCCAAGCTTCTCGGGAAGACCATGCTCGACACCGGCAGGGTGGAGCGCATCGGAACGAGCACCATGAAAATCCCCTTCGAGGACGGAAAAGCCGGATCCACCAACATAATCGCCGAGAAGAACGTCACTGCGGTCATCACCGACTGGAACCGCAGCTACCTCACCAACGAGGCCGACTTCGAAAAGAGCAACATCGACGTGGTCCGCGTCGCGGCCGCCGCGATCGACAGGGAGACCACCACGCACACCTACATGCTCCTCGGCCTCCTGTTCCAGAAATCCGAACGCGCGGACCAGCTCCTTACCCTCTGCATGGACGTCTACGACTACGTGGAAAATTCAGTGAAAAACTCCGAGAAGCCTAAGGCGGTCGCATCCAGCAGCAACGGATCGATCAGCAGCATAACGTCCGACTACACCCAGTCCGTCCTTACCGCCGGAGCCGAGTTCCCTCTGGGAAGCATCGACTTCGCGGGAAGCAGCGGCCTGGCTATCGCCGACCACCCCGAGGTCTACCTCATCGACTTCCCGTACCTGTTCCACATAAGGAATCAGGTATCGTACGATCAGAGCCCGGAATCTCTCCAGGATGCATGGGATAACTCCACGGCTCCCTTCAAAGACTGGAAATACGCCGACTCCGGACAGTACGTCGTGTGCGCCATAATGCCTATGTGCCTCAGAGTGGCGTACGTAGCTACCGTGCTCCATCCCGATACCGTGAGCATCGAAAAGGTGAACGAGTTCCACCAGAAACTGGTAGACAACTTCTTCGACTGCAAAGATCACTTCAACGTTTCGGAGATGAAATTCGTTCTCACCCCCGAAGAATACGCCAAAGCCTGATGCCAAACGGATCCCGGCTTCCGCGCCGGGATCGTCTTAACCCTTTTTCGAATCCAGAATCCGCCGTTAACAATATATTTGCGTGGCAGATTGTGGATATATCAGCCAAGTGATCCGATGCATATCGAAATCAAAGACGTCTGCTTCGACTATTCCAGCACCTCCGTTCTGAAAGACATAACGCTGAATATCTCCGGCCCGCAGGTGGTATCTATTCTGGGCCCGAACGGAGTCGGGAAATCGACGCTCATCCACTGCATCAACAGGATTCTCTCCCCGACGAAGGGAACCGTCCTGCTGGACGGAAAGAACGTGTCGGAATACGGCCTGAAGGAAGTCGCCAGACATGTGGGGTACGTTCCGTATTCGTCGTCGGACTCGTTTCCGCTGACGGTCGTCGACACCGTGCTTCTCGGAAGGCACCCGCATTCCGGCTGGAAGACATCCGACGAGGATCTCGCGCTGGTATTCGGAATGCTCAGAAGACTGGGGATCGAGGATCTGGGGATGAGGTACTTCAACGAGCTCTCCGCCGGACAGCATCAGAAGGTCATGCTGGCGAGGGGCCTGGTACAGAAGCCGGAGATAATACTCCTCGACGAGCCGACCGCCAATCTGGACATAAAACACCAGCTGGGAATATCCAGAACCCTCAGGGAAATCTCCCACGGGGACGGGATCCTGGTGATAATGATCAGCCACGATCTGAACATCGCCGCGAGGTAT
>JAEEKU010000059.1 GCA_016282555.1 Methanomassiliicoccaceae archaeon | reverse complement strand
GTAATCCGGAATGGTTCATATCTGTTGCGAGAGGAGAATGTCTTCCGGAGGCCCGTACAGATCGCACAAGTTCTTTTATCCGCCAGGCGATGTTAATCCGTGAACTTCGCGGCAGCGCGAGGGAGACGGCGGCGGGGGTGCGGAACTGAGGTCATACGACAGCTGCGGAACCGGAGAAAATGCGCTGAGAATAGTTTATCTGACCGTCGGCGGGACCGATATCTCGGCGGATCTGGGGCTGGAATGCGAATCGTGTTCTTTCGGGAAATGCAGGCTGCATCTGGATGCTTTCGACGGGGATGAAACTGTTGCAGATCCTCTGGAATTCCGGCTCCTGAAGGATACCGCTGCCGGAGCGGATCTTCTCATAATAAACATGCACGGCGACCCGTCCGGATACAAAAGATACGATCAGCTGAAGGCGTTCGTCGAAGAAAACGGGATAAACACATTTCTTATGTGTTTTATGGCCGAATCCATGAGGGAGGCGGCCTCGCTTTTCACCGGCTCCGCAGAAGAATACAGAATGCTCCGCAGCTATCTTTCTCTCGGAGGAAGTATTAACAGAGCCAGTCTTCTCAGGTATATATGCAGCGTTTACGGCGGCAGCGGAATACCTGCGGATCCGCCGGTCAGAGAAAGGATGCAGGGGCTTTACCATCCGCGCATGGATCGCGGCATTGGTATGGACGATTATCTGAAAACGCTGGATTCGGACAAACCTGCCGTAGGAGTGGTAATAGGGCAGTCGTCCTGGGTAAACGGGCATACGGAACCGCATGATCTGCTGATCGGATGCATAGAAAGTCTCGGCGCCTGCACGATCCCGGTGTTCACGTCCGTAACTCCCGACGAAATAAGCGGATCTGACGGAATCAGAAAGGTTTTTGAAACGTATTTTTACCATAACGGGAAAAGGCTGGCGGATTCGGTCGTTTTGTGCGGATTCGGCTTTTCCACGCTGGCTCTGGGTAATCCCGGAGACGGTTCCGGAGAGCCGGCGGGGAATTTCTTCATGGATCTCGACGTTCCGGTTCTGGCGTCTCTGGCTCTTTTCCGCTCCCGGGAAGAATGGGAAAAGGACGGAATAGGGATGGAGGG
The DNA here is from genome assembly GCA_016282555.1 of Methanomassiliicoccaceae archaeon. Lineage (GTDB taxonomy): Archaea > Thermoplasmatota > Thermoplasmata > Methanomassiliicoccales > Methanomethylophilaceae > Methanoprimaticola. The sequence continues at coordinate 15,024 of JAEEKU010000059.1, read as the reverse complement.
AGGAGAGCTCTGCATCTCCGTGGCGATGCCCGAAGTCGACGGCCAGCTCACCACCGTTCCCTTCATATTTAACGAAAAAGACGAAGCCGGAAGGCCGTATACGAGTTTTGTTCCCGATCGTATCCGGAGAATAGCGGAGATGGCGGTGCGCTGGGCGAAGACCGGCCGCTCTCCGGTGAAAGATCGCAAAGTCTCCATTCTTCTCAACGCTAGCTCCATGACCAATTCCTCGATAGGCGAAGCCGGAGGTCTGGATTCGCTTGAAAGCGTCGCCGTTCTGCTGAAGCGCATGAAAGCCGAAGGCTATACGATAGATCACGTTCCTTCCGGCGGGCGCGAACTCATAGACGAGCTTCTGGACAACGTCACCGACGATCTGGAATCCGTTTCCGACGAATTCATCGAGAGGAAAGCTGCCGGCTTCGTTTCTCTGGAAAAATATCTGGAATGGATGGATCGCGAATCCTCCTCGTACAGGGAATGGGTCTGCCGCGACTGGGGATAGCCGGCTGGGGAGATAATGACTCTGAAAAACCGTTTCATCGTTCCCGGCGTAATCAACGGAAACGTTTTCATCGGATACGAGCCTGCAAGGGGGAAGCATGAGGCGGCCGGATCGCTCATCCACGATCCGGATCTTTCCTCTCCCCATTCCTATCTTTCATATTACAGATGGATATCCGAGATATTCGGGACGGATATCCACATACACATCGGTACGCACGGCTCCGCGGAATGGCTTCCGGGAAAGGGTAACGGACTATCCTCATCCTGTTTCCCGGATATAGTCATGGACGACATCCCTAATCTTTACCTCTACGTGATAGACGATCCCTCAGAGGGGATAGTCGCCAAGAGGCGCAAGAAATCGGTGCTGGTCGATTATCTGATGCCGTCTCTGGCGAGATCCGGCACATACGACGAGCTCGGAGAACTGGAGGGTCATCTCCAGTCTTTCCTGTTCTCCAAACAGACGATGCAGGATGCCAAAATGAAATCCGAATCGGAGCAGATTCTTATTCTGATCGACAAACTGGGGATGAGGGGAGAGCTGGAGCTAGGGGAAGACTGCACCGCGGATACGGCCGGAGAAAAAGCGGAGCAGATTCTCGATTACGTCGCGGGCCTGAAGGACGGACTGATGACCAGCGGGCTCCATATCGCGGGAAAGGTGCCGGAGGGCGCGAAGCTCGACGAGATGATTTACTGCCTCACCAGACTGAAAAACGGGAGGATTCCCTCGCTCAGGGCTTCCGTAGCTTCGAACATGGGATTCGATCTCGATTATCTTCTGGATAACATGTCCGGAATTGATTCCTCGGGCAGGCTCAACCTGCAGATCGTCGACGAGATCGACGGGATCTCCCAGTCGCTGATAGAAGAATTCCGCAGACTCGGCTGCGAGTCCGGATCCTGCAGAAATGCTGTTATCGATAAATTCGGGAACGACGGCAGCATCCTCGCGGTAACGGATTACATCTGCGATACTCTTTACCCGAATATACTCGGAGTCGCGGACGAGATAGAAAATATGATACACGGCATGAACGGGGGATACATACCTCCCGGACCCTCGGGATCGCCGTCCAGAGGAAACGCCCATCTTCTTCCCACGGGAAAGAACTATTATTCTCTGGATCCGGAGGCGGTTCCCTCCCGGGAAAGCTGGAAGGCCGGATGCAAAATGGCCGACGATATGATAAGCAAATACATCGACCGTGAAGGCAGATATCCGGAAAACGTCGGAATAGTCGTATGGTCTATAGACACCATGAAAACCGGCGGAGACGACGTCGCGTACATACTGTACCTGCTGGGCGTCAGGCCGGTATGGGGTTCGGTAGGCGCGAAAATAACCGGGCTGGAACTGATCCCCAAAGAAGAGTTAGGAAGACCCAGAATCGACGTTACGGTCAGGATCAGCAGTCTTTTCCGCGATACTTTCCCGAACCTTTTCCAGCTGATCGACGAAGCTGTGGAAATGGCATCGGAGACCGGAGAATCCGATGAAGACAATTATCTGCGCAAGCATCTGCGCGCCGATATCGTGGAAATGATCGAACAGGGAATTCCCAGAGACGAGGCCAGAGAAAGAGCCGGCATAAGAGTGTTCGGGGAGCCTCCGGGAACCCACGGAGCAGGCGTGGACATACTCGTGGAGTCTTCCGAATGGACCGACGTAAACGATCTGGCGAATATGTACATCTCGTGCGGGTGCAGCGCATACGGAAGAAAATGGCGGGGCGAACGCATGCCGGAGCTTTTCCGCCGCAGGCTCGTCGATCTGGACGTCGCCGTGAAGAACCAGGTCGACAGAGAGATCGATCTCATAGACTCCGACGACGGCTATTCTTATCTGGGGGGAATCAACGCGGTCGTGAGAGCGGCGGGAAAGCGGAAGCCGGTTAACTATCTTTGCGACACCTCGGATCCGGATCGCATAGTAACCAGGGATCTGGAGCATGAAATCGCCTATATGATGAGAACCAGGGTTCTGAACCCGAAATGGATAGAGAGTATGAAGCAGCACGGTTTCAGCGGCGCTACATGGGTTCACGAGGATGTAAACCATATTCTCGGCTGGGATTCGACTTCGGATGTTATAGAATCCTGGATGTACAATTCGCTTTCGGAGCATTTCCTTTTCGACGATGCCAACCGCGAATGGATTCAGAGAGAAAATCCGTACGCGCTGAGGGACATACTCGAAGATCTTCTGGAAGCCGCCGAACGCGGTCTGTGGGAAGCGGACCAGAACACCATCGACAGGCTGAAGCAGATTTATCTGGACTGCGAAGAGACGCTCGAGAATTTCGAAGATAAGCGGAATAATAACTGATTTTCCGGCGGGTTCCGGATTACAATATTTATAATTATTTCCCGGCCATCGACATTTTTTAGTACTACGCAGACGATCCCGGGGCTGTCTGGATGCCGGGAGGCGGATTATGGCGGATATAGAGGGTTTATGGAAAATAACTGAAATAAATGCGATGGACATGAACTTCAGGCAGACCTGGAAGAGCGTTGCCGATCTCGATTCCGATCCGGATGTGTCTGTGATGCAGAAGGTCATGGCGAAAGCGTTGTATTTATTCAGGAAGGACGGAACCTTTCTCCAGCTTATGCGGAAGGAATTCGACGAAGACGGCGAATTCGAGAAGTACAACGACGATCTGGTAATCGGCAAGACCGGCGGCTGGAAGGAAGAAGACGGAAAAATGTTCATTGCCGGCGAGGAGAACGGAGAGCCGGAGTGGTCCGAGATCGTTCCTTCCGGAGACGGACTGGAGATATTCGGTTTCTTCAGGATATCCCGGGCGGACTGAGATTCCGGAACCGGGCGGTTACAGGACGGCATTTCTGATCATGTACTGTCGCGAGTGCGGTAAAGAGATCGACGGCGGGTACGGATTCTGTCCTTACTGCGGTTCCAAGGCCGGCGGGATCGAAATAGATTCCGACGTGCAGGAAACCGCGACGGAGCCGGCCAGGTTAACTCCGCTGTCGTACGTTCTGTTCGCGGTCTGTCTGGCCGCAGGAGCCGCCGCTTCGTATCTGATAGGGGGATTTTTCGCATTTCTTCTGTTTCCGCTTCTGATTATAAGAGGAAGTTTTTTCACAAGACTCCTGTCAATATGTGTTTTCGGAGTCGTTCTGGGCGCATGCATAGGCTTCGGACTGCGGCTTCTGCTTTCGCTGATCGGCCGAACATAAGAAAAGACAATATCTGACCTGTGTATCGCACGGTCATGCCTTCATTGTTTTCGAGGTCGGAGGAGTATAAACTCGTTATCGTCATGAGAAGCGATCTTAAAATGGGAAAGGGAAAAGCCGCCGCTCAGGCAGCCCATGCCGCGGTTGAATGCGCTTTATATTCCGAGAAGAAAGACAGGAAAGCGTTCGATGAGTGGCACGGAAGCGGTCAGGCGAAGATCGTTCTGAAGGTCAATACCCTGGAAGAACTGTACTTCATTAAAGAGTGCGCGAAAAGCGCAGGGCTTCATACATCTCTTATAACCGACGCCGGAAGGACGCAGATCGAACCCGGTACCGTGACATGCATCGGCATCGGGCCCGCACCCGCGTCGGAGATAGATCGCATCACGGGAGATCTGAAGATGTTCTGATCAGATCCCCGCTCTGACGATGAAAGCGTTTCTTATTTTGGACGGGATATAATCGTCGCTGAATATATCTCCAAGCTGGTATCCGTCGGGGTCGGTCCTCGAAATCCCGTCCGACGTCGTCTCGACGTAGACGTACTTTTTTCCGTCTTTTACCGCAACGTTCTTTCCGTGGTTGAGGGAATCGTTTTCAAAGTGTATTCCGGCCATCGCGTGATCGCTGAACACCAGCAGAGCCGTGTCGTAACCCATGGCTTTCATGAGGGTAGCGTACAGGATCGAGGAGTCTTCGCAGTCTCCCCCGCCGTCCCAGAACGTCTCCGCGGGGTATTTCCAGAACTCGTACGCGCTGCGCGAGACTTCGTCGTACTGATAGGGAATGGTCTGGACGAATCTCATCACGAAAGAGGCGAAATTGCGATCGTCCATCGTTCCCCTGTAGGATTTGAGTTCCGAACAGGCCAGCTGGACATAGGGATCCTTTACTGTGAAGTATTTTTTCACGTCATCATAGGTACGGTAAGACGCTCTGTCCGTATCCTGCGAATAAACGTTGACGTCGCTGTATTTTATCGCGAACGACATGGAATACTTCGCATTTCCGAATTCCCAGGAAACCGAGAACTGGCTCGTCTTCTCTCTGAAAATGCGGAGAATGCACGGAACGGGTTCGCTGCTGTCGATAAGTACGAAATTTCCGCTGACGTTGTCGTTGAACGTGGCGGAGGTGCTGCGTACGTATTCCCTCCCGTTCTCATCGGTAATGGTAACGGGGCTCTTGAGGCCGAAGTCTTTGAAGAAGATGGTTTTTTCGTTGTAGATCAGCGGTTCCGATGAGGATCTCGCCTCGTATTTCGTGTCCGGGGTGGCGCGATCCTCGGTCAGAACGAGGCTGTCCGTCGCGAGGGTTCCGTTCCTGTACCATCCGGAAAACTGCGCTCCCGAAGCCGCGAGAGTGAACGACTCTCCGATTCTTACCGCGGGCGGCATGTCCACGGTAATCCCGTATTCCGCATAGACGGTCGGAACGAATTCGGTTTCCGGTTCGAACTCCAGCGTTCTTGCTAGGGTGTATGTAAATCTGATTCCTGAATATTCCGTTTCTATGATAAGCGGATAGAAACTGCGGTAAACGTATTCTATGCTGTCTTCGGACTCCCAGATCTCGCAGGTGACCGTTCCGAAAACGCTGCTTTTGACGTCCGCGTTTCCGCGGTAATAGAATTCCTCTCCCCCGCCCTCGTCGGTCCAGTAGTAATCCGTTTCGTTGATGAGGCTGCTGTTTCCGAATCCGAAGAAAGTGCGGGCGGAAACGGAAGTGTATCTTTCGATGTAGTACGCTCCGCCGCTGCAGGCCAGGTATTTCCACGAGGCCGTTCCGGAGTATTGTCTGGAGAAAATCACGGAAGTGGATTTTCCGGTGACTTCGGATTCGAATCCTTTTCCCGTCACTTCATCAGTCCATGAGGCGTACAGGGTCATGTCTCCGGAATCGGACGGGAGTATCGCTCCCGCCGGAACGGTGCATGAGGCATCCTTGTACCAGCCTTCGAAGAACTTGTCTCCGTTCTCTGGAAGGGGGAGATCGGCGTACTTTCCGGCGGTGTAACTGCTTACGGCATAACCGGGCAAGGTTCCTCCGTTCAGAACGTACGTAACCGAATATTCGTTTCCGGTGACGTCGGGAACGGATTCCGGTTCCGCTGTAACCGGGATCACGGCGATACCTGAGGGAAGATCCGCGGTGCCTCCGATGCCGTAATCGCCGGAGACGGTGGCGAGTATGTACGATTTGCCGCCGTGCGAAATGACGGTATCGGTCTTGGACGGTTTCAGGGCGATGCAGGAGATAACTTGGCCGTCTGAAACGGCAACAGCGGTATCGTATCCCAGCGCGCGCATGATCGTAACGTAAAGAATCGAGCGATCCGACGAAGAACCGCTTTTATCCCACAAGGTTTCCGAGGGATATTTCCATGCCGTATTTCCGGATGCGGGGATGCTCTGAACGAACTTCAGAATGAATTCCGCGAATTCCCTGTCGTCCATGTCCGTCTTGTACGGCGCGAGTTTTGCCGCGAGATCGCGTATATCCGGGCTGTTTACGGTGAAATAATCGTCGACAGTCCCGGAGCGGCAGGATCTCTCAGCCGGGTACGAGAAAACGTTTCCGGAGTTCTGTTCCAGAGTTATGCTGTAGTTTCCGCCGTAATTCCAGGAGAACAGAGACGATTTCGAACCTTCGATAAGGATTCTGAAAGCGTGCCGCGTTCCTTCCGATGATTCCGTTATCGCGTACAATCCCGGATAATTGACAGAATAATGCGAGTTTCCGGAATAGATGACGTTTCCGATGTGATCCGCTACGATAACCGGATACCGCACCTGGTAATCCGCTAAGGCATAGAAGGATTCGAAATCTTTGAACGGCGCGATAGAGGAGCAGCACTCGTATACCGTTTCCGGATCGGCCTTCCCGATTTCGAGCGTCCTGCCGTCCGTGATTTTGACTCCGCCGGAATACCATCCCGCGAAATAGTCTCCGGATGCCGTAAGAGTGAGCGGTTTTCCTATTTCCGCGGTTTCAGGTACCTCCGCGGACGTTCCGTACCAGACGATGACATCCGGTTTGAAACTGTAATCGAAGCTCGCATCTTCGAAAGAATTCATAACCGCGCTGTACCTGTATGCGGACGTGATCGTTTCTTTTTCAAGAAGATAGACCGAGTTGTAAACGTAGAACGTATCCGCGCCGGAAGTCCATATCTGGCAGGTGTATGATCCGTTTCCCGTTCCGAAGTAATTGCCGTTCAGGATCTTGTTTCCGGCGTAAACGGAATCGGAATCGTAAATGAAGGATCTCCAGGACGATTCATCGCGGTTCAGCGTTACGTATCCCGAGAGGGAGGAATATTCCCTGACATAGTACCCGCCGTCCGCGAACGAGATATAATCGTATGCAGCGGTTCCGGCGATAGGGTACCGGTACGATTCGGAATAACCGGATATGTTCATCGATGCTCTTTTTCCGGTTACAGGTTCGGAAAACTAGGCGTAGAGAGTAATATCTCCGCTCCGGGAGGGCAGTATCGCGCCTATCGGCTCGGTCAGTTCCGGATCCTCGAACCATCCGCAGAAAACCGCTCCGGTTTTGGAGGGAAGCGGAAGCGAAGCATATTCTCCTCCGGCGTATTTTTCCGCGGAGTCCTCGGGAAGAATCCCCCCGTTGAGAACGTAATCGATGCTGTACTCTCTGCCGCCGTCCGGTTCATGCGAAGCGCCCAGAAGAACCGCGCCCGCGACCACGGCGGCGATTATCAGCAGAAGAACAACTGCAACCGGGCCTCTTGTCATCGTTCTTCCAGTATTTTCATTGTATAAATACGCGATGTTTTATGCATATCGTGTTCCCGAAGCGGATTCCAGCAGCTTTCTGACGTATTCCGTATATTCCAGAAGTATGTCTTCGGCCGGACCCGTTCTTTCCTTTTCCGTGCTAGACGAACGGAAAAAAGCTCCCGTGCCGGACGCATCCGCGGGATACCTGACGTCGTTCGCGAATTTTATCATGATATCTCCGTCCGCCGGATAGGTTATCAGGGCGACGCCTTTGGAGCAGGGGTAGATCATCACGCAGAATTTCAGCGTCCCGGGAAGGATCATATACCTTCCGATCACGGGTCTGCTCGTGAACTCTTCAGGTTTGCGGCTGAAGTCCTCGTCCCACCGATCCCGAAGGAATCTCATGAGTTCGTCGAATCCCCACTTTTTATCGGTTCTGATGATCTGTCTCCCTTTCATGAGGCGGGTACCTCCTGCGTTTATATAATCATGAGACCGCCAGAATTTTATCTTATCCGGGATATGGGAGAGCATGGCTAAGATCGATATCGAGTACAGGCACACGGACGCTCCCGTGGACAACCCGGCGGTCAGGAGAACGGTTCCCCAGATGGTTCTTTACATCAGGGATCTGATCTGCGAGATGCAGATGGCCGACATATCCTGCAGGTTCATCGATACTAAGATCCCGGAAGGCCCCAATACGGTTCTGATCAACGGGAAAACGATTCCGGAAATCATCGAAGGGCTGAAAATAAAGTATCTCGATGCGGCAGACAGCTGCGATATGGGCAATTCCGGCGTCGTCGGATTCGGACGCCCGGTTCTCGACTGGGACAGAAATTACGTGGAGGACGTTCCCGATACTATCATGAAAAACGCGATCGCGAAGGTTTTCGCCGACTGCAACAAGAACGATCTCCCTATGGTCGAATAATTACGCACAGCCGCGAGACCATACAGGCCCGCGGACTGCGCTTTTTATAAGTTTAACCGGCTCGGTCTTCATCCGCGCCGGTGCGCACCTTTACCGCCATTCCCTTCTTCATGAACGGTATTTCGAACGGCGCGAGGAACAGCTTTCCCGTGGCCAGAGGTTCTCCGTTTTTGTCCGTGACTATGACCTCGTCCATGGGTCTGAGGTTCTCGTCGCATGAGATTACGAACTGCGCGAACACGTTCCTTCCCTGTTTAACGAAAGGAACCGCGTCGTCCGTGACAGCGACTCTCATTCCGGTTCCGGGAACGTTCCGGACGATTCTCTCCGCCCCCTCCATCCTCAGGGAATAGAATCCGTCTCCCGCCCTCATGGAAAGCACGTGCTCGCCGTCGGAGATAACGTTCCTGATCTTGCCGGTTTTTCTGCTTTTTATCAGCTCGATTCTTCCTTTGAACAGGACATCCGCTATTCCGGTTCCGAACTGATATCTGGCGACCGCCTTCGCGCGAAGAAGATCCGCATCCGTTTCTTCATTTCCGCCGTCCGGAATCTGTTCCGGTTCTATCACGTTTCTGAATCCGAATTTCTCGAGGAACAGGAACGTGAGTCTGTCCGATTCCGTTTCGGTCTCGGAATCCGGAATATCCGGAAATACCGACTGGGCTATGGGATACATCTCGTCCAGTTCTACCGGAACCGGTCCGAAGGGGGAGACAACGACGGGAGAATAACCCGCTTTTCTGGCTTTTTCGAAAGCCTCCGCATAGGATCTGCTGTACGGCTTTCCCCTGCTCTCCGGGAAAACGACCGCTTTGTCCGAATACGGGACATATCTTTCTCCGAGTCTTTCCAGATAACGGGAGTAAACCGGCCTCCCCCTGGATTCGGGACCGGTGTAGAAAATGGCCCCGTCTCTGCTCAGGGGATCGCTCAGCTCCGTCTGTCCGGAGTATTCTTTCAGCCTTCTCAGGGCGTCCAGAAGCGCGGGGTGGGATCTGCATCTTATCTCGGCGAGCTCCCAAAGGCGCCCCTCCTGAAGATATCTTCTCACGGTCGCCAGCTCCCTCGTGATCTGATACAGGTTGTGCTCCGCTATAAGTTTCGTTTTCGATTTTTTATCCAGAAGACGGAGTTCTTTCAGGGTTATTCCGCGGCACGCGGGGCAGTCGCAGTCCAGGGACTGCATATCGGCCAGCCGGTAGGTTCCGTCGATGAACATCATCCTTTCGTCTCTGGCGAATTTGGCATATCCGGCGGAATCGAACAGATCGCATCCCATAAGCACCGCGAGAGCGAGAACCATCGGGTGGCCCGCTCCGAAGAGGTGAACCGGGCGGCTGTGGTTTATTCCAGCCTTGGATGACATCACCACGTCCACCAGCTCCGAGTATCTGTACTGCTCCATCAGCGGAACCACTCCCCCTATGGGGTGGACGTCGATGTCCATGGAGGCCATTTTCCTGGCGCATTCTTCCCTCAGATCGGTGTACACCGAACCCTGGATGACGCCGTTGATGAACATATCTCCCTTGAGCGAGCAGGCTTCCTCGGTCCTTTCCAGCGTCGTTACTATCGAGGCGGCCGTCTGTTCCCTCGTCCAGAACGGCTCCGTGAAAATATCCAGCACCGTTCCGATGTCGGTTCCGATGTCTCTCTGGAATTCGACGATCTCCTTGTTCGTCAGCTCCACCTCCCCGTACATGTGGGACTGGAACGTCCCCGAATCGGTCATGATGATCCCGGGGTAGTCCAGCATTTCGTGCAGGCCCTCGCTCAGAGCCCTTTCTCTGAGACCGGGGGTTCCGCGTATGATGTAAGAATTTGTGATGAGCGCTTTGAATCCGAATTTCTCGTAAAGCTCCCTCGGGGGGACGGTGCAAATCTTCGGATTCACGACGGGAAGGAGCGCGGGAGTTTCGAGGGTTTTGCCGCGGACTTCGAAGCGCCCCATACGGGCCATTCCGTCGCGCTTTGTAATCTCAAACATACAGCGTTATCGTCTTACCCTATAACATCATGACGCTTCGTCTCCGGAACCCGATGGCTCCTTCCGCGGTCTTGAGACATGCCAGCAGATCGTCCGCGGTATTCCTGGCGGTTCCCGCATTCCCGGATTTTATAGTGAAGACTACGGAGTTCCCTTCAATTCCGGAATCCACGAACCCCCTGTTGTCCGGCTCCAGGGAATCGTAAACGGAGGACGCAGTGCGGCCGTCGGGATATTCCGCGCGGATTTCTATAGAAATCATGAACGATGATAACCGTACGGGTTAATAACAGATATGATAACGTTATATACAGGGTTCTACGGACATATATAAAGGCATCATTTTATATTTAATGCCTGAATAACCCGCCCCCGTGATAAATGGTTCGCTGTCATCTGAACAAAGGATGAAGTCGGCTGCCGCCATGGAAGGTAATTCGGTGGTCGACTTCCTCAAAAGCAACAATGACGGTCTTTACAACGAAGAAGTAACCACCTCCCGTATCCAGTACGGAAGGAACGAGGTTACCAATCACAACAGGCACATGGTGCTTAAAAGACTCTATCATTCGTTCGTTAACATCTTCATAATCGCATTGGCGGTAATCGACATCCTCTGGATGGTTTTGGATCCGGATATTATTTACTTCATAATTCTGACTACGCTTATTCTGGTCAGCGGAACGGTGACTTTTGTCCAGGAAACCAGAAGCAGCAAGGCGGCGGCTAAACTTGTGAGCATGGTTACGACCATCATCACGGTCCGCCGCGAAGGCGTGGAAGTGGAGATGGATTCGAGAGAGTTGGTCGTCGGAGACATAATAATTCTGGATACCGGCGACATAGTTCCCGCGGATGTGAGGATTCTCAAATCCAACCATCTTCAGGTAGATCAGTCTTCTCTTACCGGCGAATCCGGGCCCGTTACCAAAGTATCCGATCCGGTTTCCGGAGGCGGAAACATTCTCGGATGCAACAACATGGCATTTATGGGAACCAGCGTTATCGGGGGCTCCGCGGAAGCCATCGTGGTCGCGGTCGGGGACGATACGATCTTCGGCTCCATGGCCGAGAAGCTTTCCAAGAACAAAGCCAAGACTACTTATGACAAAGGAAGCAAGGCGATTACCAGCGTTCTGATCAAAATCATGGTTTTCATGGTCCCGCCGGTTTTCATTATAATGGTGGCCAAAGGGTACTTCAATTCCGGAGGCTTCACTTTCGAGGATATTCTGGAGGCTTTCAAATTCTCCCTGACTCTGGCGATAGGTCTCATGCCGGAGATGCTGGCGACCATAGTTTCCGCGAATCTCGCCAAGGGCGCCATCACGATGTCCAAGAACAAAGTGATCGTGAAGGATGTCACCTCGATTCAGAATTTCGGTGCGATGGATGTTTTGTGTTCGGATAAGACCGGAACGCTCACCCAGAACAGAATATCCCTTCAGTCGTGCAACGATGTCTACGGAACTCCCAGCCATACGATCAGGCTGTACGCATGCCTCAACAGCAGAAATCTCACCTCTTCCACCAACCAGATCGACTGGGCGATCGACGAATTCGCCGAGGAGAACGATCTCTCCGAAGAGCTGGACGGTTACAAGTTCGTTGCCGACATCCCGTTCGATTTCATAAGGAGAAGAGCTACCGTCGTCGTCGAGAAAAACGACGACGTCGATATGATGATAGTGAAGGGGGCCGTAGCGGAGATTCTCGATATCTCCGCCGGCTATTCGGACGAGAACCGGAACATACAGCCGCTCGACGACGCCATAATCAATGATATCATGGGGCTCGTGGAGTGGTACAGCACCAAAGGTATGCGCGTTCTCGCGGTCGCCCATAAATTCATGCCGGACGGCACCGGGGTTACCGCGGAGGACGAATGCGATCTGATTTTCGACGGATTCGTGGTGTTCACCGATCCGGTCAAGCCCACCGCGGCTAAAGCCGTCAGGGATCTCGGCGAATACGGAATCAGCGTAAAGGTTCTCACCGGAGACAACGAATACGTTTCCGGTTACGTCTGCGAAGAGATAGGAATTTCCTGCGATAATATTCTGGTCGGAGATCAGATCGACGAAATGAACGATAAGGAACTGGAGGAAGCCGTCGAAAAATGCAGCGTATTCTCCAGGCTCACTCCGGAAAACAAATCCCGCATCGTAACCGCACTGCGCAACAACGGCCACACGGTGGGACTCATGGGCGACGGAATAAACGACGTCGTCGCCATGAAGAACGCGGACGTGAGCATTTCGGTCGATACCGGAAGCGACATCGCCAAGGAAACCGCCAATATGATTCTGCTCGAGAAGGATCTGGGAATCCTCAAGAACGGAGCCATAGAGGGAAGAAAGGTCTACGTTAACAGTATAAAATACGTGAAGATGATCGGATCGATCAACTACGGATATATGTTCTCGCTCATTCTGGCTACGCTGCTGTTCAACTTCGAGCCGATGGGCGCGATGATGATCCTCATCTTCAACCTGATCAACGACTTCGCATGCCTCGTTATCACATGGGACAAGGTCGAAGACGAATTCGTCCGGGAGCCGCGGAGCTGGGATCCGATCAACCTGAAATCCGTGATGTTCCGGTACGGGTGGATGTGTCCGATCACGGACGTCATGACCTGGGCGTTCTTCATATTCGTGGTGTTCACGACCATACCGTATGCGGGTTACGAAAACGCTTCCGCCGCAATACTGGCGCGTGAGGATCTGGGAGGAACCGACATAGAGCTGCTGTTCGAGACCCTCTGGTGCATAGAGCAGTACTGGATGCAGGTATGGGCTATCCACATCGTGCGTACCAACAAACTGCCGTTCTTCAGAAGCTGGCCCGCGAACATACTTGTGGTGACCACGATTCTGGCGCTGGCCGCGGGAACGCTGCTGCCGTTTACCGGAGATCTGTGGTTAGCTATCGCCGCTTTCGACGGCGTTGCTCTGCCGATACCGGTCTGGTCGCTTCTGTGGATGCCGTTCATCGCGGTGGTTTATTTCTTCGGATCGCATCTGGTCAAGAAGCGCATGCTGAAGACCCACGGATACTTCGCCTGTTAAGACGGCCCAAACCTCTTACCAAACCCTTTACTTTTGCTCCTTACAGAAACAGATATAGCTGCGATTCAGAGTTCCTGTCATGGATCTTCCCCCCGGGATTTACGAGCAGGTAGTCAGCGAACCGATGTCGGAAAAGATCGGAAGTCTTAAATCAGGGGGACTGAAGGCCGAACTGGAAAAGATTCCGGGCGAAGACTGCAGCGACATCCTTTCCAGGTATCTCAGAAACGTGATAAAAACGGGCCTTCCGGAAATTCCCGATCGGGAGAAAGGGGATGCGAAAATCGTTTTCTGCAACCGCGTAATCCGCATGCTGGCCGATATTACCGGCGATCCTGATCTTCTGAGCTGGATCATCGATAAAAGCGGCGAGAGGCTGTTGTCGGTAACGGAAGCGTACAGGAAACCTTACAACCGTCCGAAAACCCCGCTGTCGGTCAGCACGCTTTTCACCGGGGGAATAGAAACTCCTCCGATGTACGAGGAGCTCTGCAGGGAAGCGGAAACTTCGGACGAGGTATGCTTCATCGTCTCCTTCATAAAGAACAGCGGGCTCAGGCTGATTTTCGATTCTCTGGAGAAGTTCACCTCCGGAGGCGGGACTCTGAAAGTTCTCACCACCGTTTACATGGCCGCCACGGAATCTGCGGCGGTCGAACGGCTCTCCGGACTGAGAAATACGGAGGTCAGGATATCCTACGACACCAAAAGCACCAGGCTTCATGCCAAATCGTATATTTTCAAGCGCAGAAACGGTTTCGATACGGCGTTTATCGGTTCTTCGAATCTGTCGGGTTTTGCCGTAAACGACGGCATGGAATGGAACGTCAAAATCACCAGACAGGATAACCCGCAGATTCTGGAGATGATGAAGTCCGCTTTCGATTCGTACTGGGAATCTTCCGATTTCGTACGTTACACGCCGCGGGACGATCTTCCGAAACTGAAGAGAGCCCTCATGAAAGAAAAATCGGAGCCCGGCTCGTCCTCTGTTTTCGACATACGCCCGTATCCGTACCAGCAGGAGATTCTCGACGATCTGGAAACGGAGCGCGAGGTGTTCGGATCGTACAGAAATCTCGTAGTCGCTGCTACCGGAACAGGTAAGACTATAGTGTCGGCGTTAGACTATAGGGATTTCGCGGCCCGGTCGGAGAGCAGCCGTCTTCTGTATATCGCCCACAGGATAGACATTCTGAAAAAGAGCCTGGACACGTTCAGGGCGGTTCTCAGGCGGCCCAATTTCGGAGGATTGTGCGACGGTTCTCATGATCCTCTGGATCAGGATCACGTGTTCATGACCGTCTCGTCTTTCGAATCGAGAAAAATCGCCGGGATGATTCCGCCGGATTATTACGATTACGTCGTGGTCGACGAAACCCACCATATCGCCGCGAAGAGCTACGGCAGGATATTATCTCTGGCTCCGAAGATATTGTTAGGTCTGACCGCGACTCCGGAAAGGACGGACGGAATGGATATCCTCCGGTATTACAACGGCAGAATAGCCAGCGAAATCCGTCTTCCCGATGCGATAAACAGGGGTCTTCTGGTTCC
>JAEEKU010000058.1 GCA_016282555.1 Methanomassiliicoccaceae archaeon | reverse complement strand
GCAGGGAACCACCAGGTGGCTGATGGGTGATCCCAAATCCAACATGCGCAAGATAATGGACAGCATATCCGACGACATCCCTATAGTCTTCGTTAATGTGGACTATTCGGAGAGCCCGTACGAGGGGCTTCAGGCCTACGAGTGGGGATTCATCAAGGAGGGCGTGGGCTGCGGCGGCGCTTCCGTGGGCGCCGTGATCTCGTCCTCGGGGGAAATAACCTGCTCCGATCTGACGGAAAAGGTCCATGAGATCTACCGGAAGATCATGGGCTACAATTGAAAGTGAAAGTTTTTTATTGCGGGCCGGGAATCAGCGGTTATGGATAGTGAATCCCCGCGTCCCAGCAAACATGTCTGCCTGACGAAGAGAGGCCCGCTCGCCATTTCCGACGATCCGGAATCGGAATTCTTTTCTGCCATGGCCGACAAAGACGTTCTTACGATGGTCAGGGGATTGTCCAGAGAGGAGATCAGATCTCCGATCCAGGACGGGGTCTTCGGCCTGGACGCGGCTTCCGCCAATGCCGCCATCCGCAAGATGAAAGCTGCGGGATTGATCTCGTCCCGGCGCGACGGCAACGATCACGTGTATTTTCTGAACGCGTGCAGATTCAGAGACATAATCAGATTTTTAGACGGGCTGATCCAGAGCCGGGCATGATCAGGCGATCTGCTTCCGGAATTTCCGGCAGGAAAAATCGGACCTGAAACTTTTTTCCCTCTTTCCCGAAAAGGATGCGGGCGAGAGAGAGTTCGGACCGGGTATTGACGTTCACCGACAGATCGAGGCGGTTCGTTTTGTACAGGACTTCCTCGAGATACTCACCGTTGAGCGTTTTTTCCCTGTTCATGATGCAGATTCCCGAGAGAACCCAGTTTTTTCCGCCGTCCTCGCGCGTATAAGAGGGCGTAATTCCGGCTGAACGGACGGTCTCCTCGTCCACCACCGCAATGGCGGACTGCATGGTGCCCGGTTCGAAGAATTCTATGAAGCTGTTGATGGCATCCGTGGACAGGAGAGGAAGATCCGAAGGGCAGGTCAGTATGTATTCGGAGTTTATCTGTTCGAAAGAAGTGTGGAGATCGTCCATGAAACTCTCTCCGGAAGTGAGGATGGTATCGATTCCGATGCTCTGGAGATATTTCTCCGTCTCGGGGGTGTTGCTGCTGACTGAAACGTGTATCTCGTCGATGTAGTCCGAGGATCTGATAGCGTCCGCTACCCTTCTGACGGTCGGTATGCCGTAAATTTCCTGCATGGGCTTCTCTATGCCGCATCTTCCCATGCGGGTACCTTTTCCTCCGGCGTTTATCAGAGCGTCCATCGTATCACCAGAAACACTGCGCCCATAGCGAAAACGGCCAGCGGCCTGCAGATCTCGTTGGTCGCGCCGAGGATATCCCCGTTTACGAACCCGAACGTCCTGTTCGCCGCTTTAGCCATGATCCATCCCGCTATGCATGAAACGGCAAGCCCGGACAATAAGGTTATCGTCAGGGGAACGATTATTTCCTGTTCTCCGGTCAGGCAGCAGTAGATCCATCCCGAAACCGCGGAGATTCCGGCGGCGCACAGAGCGCTTACGATTACGCTTTTCGCCGCGGATTTCCCGGTGGTTTTGGACACCTGCCTTCCGGCCATTCCGTTGCTGGGAAGGCCGAAAGCGGCGGCGAAAACCATCGCGTTCTTCACCATGATCTCGGCAGCGGGCGCGAGAATGATGAGCAGGGGAACGTTCCATGCCGAATACACAGAGAACGATGCCAGCGTGACGGCCAGAGCGACGCCTATTCCGCCGGCTCCGACCAGCGTGTCCTTAAGCGCCCTGATATGATCTTCTCTTTTCCCGGATACGATCATCCCGTCTCCGAAATCGGTAAGGCCGTCGAAATGGATGAATTTGCTTCCGATGTAGGCGGTAAGGAGGCATGCCGCGGCCGCCAGCATTCCCGTGTATGTATCTGTCCTCTCGCCGAAGAGGAACAGCACAGCCATGAGAAGCATCGATATCGATCCGAAGACGAGGCCGACCGCCGGCACCAGATGGAATCCGTCCTCCATGGAGTCTATGTCTTCCTGCGTTATATCGAGATGCCACAGCGTGAAGAAGGAAACCATGCCTCTGAGGGCGGATACGGCGCTCATCGTCTCACCTGCATTCCGCGTAAGCTTTGGATGCGATAACTTTAACGGCACCCCTCACAACGCCCTCGCTCAGATCCGGAACCGCTCCCAGGTAAGAGCTGCAGAATCCGGAAATCACGGGAATAACGGATTTGTTTCCGTCTCTGAAGAAGCTGTCCGCTCTGTAGGAAACGAAGACCAGCAGATCCAGGAAGGTGCGCATCTCCTCTCCGTCCAGCATCCTGTGCAGAGCCTCTGAGAATTTTTCCGGATCCGGATCGCCGCCGCACATGCTTCTTATTTTATCCTCGTCATATCCGAGTCTGTTCAGCATTGCCAGGGGTTTTTCGGGCACGGGCGCTTCGGTGCGGTTCAGCAGAGCGCATTTCACCGCGGCTCTCGCTGCTTTCGCAGACGCGATGCCTATCTTCGATCCGGTGCCGGTATAAGTTATTCTTTCTCCGGATTTGGGGGAAATCACCGCCATCGAGTCGGACGTGGTTCCGGTTTCCCTGAAGCCGAGGTCTCCCATAGCTGCGGATTTGCCCTCGACCACGGGCATGAAGAGGTTGATCTTCCCTGCATCGGTGATCGGGGATTCGGTGATCAGGGCTATGTTGATCGTTCCCGCCATCATTCTCGCGGCTCTCTTCAGAGAGATCTCGTGGCGGGACTTCCAGTCTTCCAGAACATCTCCTGCGACCACATGGTTGCTGAGGCCCGCCGTCGCCACGGCCGCGGCCGACACTCCGCCGAAGACGGCTTCTTTGATGTTGAAAACGTAATCGACCTCGGCCGCGGTCATCATCCCCACGGAATTTGCCGGAAGTTTCAGAAGATCCCTGACGGACGCAGCATGTTTCACCGGATCGCTCTCGTCATAGTCGTGAGGGACCTGCATGATGAAAAGCGCGTCCGTTTCGGTCATTCCGCCGTTCAGGATCGCGGAGCTCATGCATTCCATAGTCTCTTTGAATCTTACGATTCCGACAGTCATTCCGTTAATTTTGGTCTTTTCTATAGAAGATATGTACTTCAGAACAAAGCCTCCCATATTCCGTCGAATATATTTTCCGCCAATAACTGAACATGAATGCCGAGCAGGCAGTACAGAATAAGGCCGGCGGAGAGTATAAACATCACCGAAGCCAGTTCTATCAGCCTGCAGCATAATCTTACATCATCGGGTCCCGGAAGAGGTCCGGTTCCCATAACGTAAACGCCTTTTTTCTCCATGCTTATGTCGAGCACCGCTGCGGCCGCGGTCATCGACCATCCGCTGTTGGGGCTCGGGGTAAGAGAATGCCCCTCTCTGGCGGCAGGCACCGCCGCGCGCCAGTTAAGGCCCATGGCCGCCGCGGCAGCCGCGATGAAATACGGAGATATTCTTGAAGTGAAGAATCCCAGAACGTCGTCGAATTTCGCCGGGAAGAAACCGAGTCTGGCGTATTTATCGTTGAGATACCCCCACATCGCGTCCATGAGGTTGGCGCAGCGGAACATCACCGCTCCCGGAATTCCCAGAATCCCGAAGTACAGAACCGGGGAATACACGCTGTCCACGAGATTCTCCGACACGGTTTCGCAGCACGAAGACGCTATATGCTCCGGATCCATTCCTTTCGTATTCCTGCTGACGATCATCTGGACCTTCTCCGCGGCTTTTTCCGTTTCCCCGTTCTCCAGATCGTCGATTATCGGATCGCAGTGATGCCTGAACGAAAACACGGCGAAGGTTATCTTGAAGATGAAAGCGGTGACGATTATCCATGCGATTTCTCCCCACTCCGGGGAAACCAGCGATGACACCGCGTATCTGGTCAGAGACGTGAGGATAAGGGCGATTCCGCAGAACAGGACGAATACTAAAAGATAAGAAAGGAAACCGATTGCCGACGTGCCGGCCGTATCCCTGCGGGAAATATGGCGGTCGATGAATCCCAGAATGTTTCCCATCCACCTCAGGGGATGCACGGAGTTGGGGAGCTCGCCGATGAATCTGTCAATCAGCAGCGCTGCGATGATGATCAGTACCCCGTCGATCCACAGCTCCATCTGATCATCGCCCGTTGATCACTGAATCAGCGGCAGCGATGAAACGGCAGTTTCTCTCCCTGTCTTTGACGCTGTAGCGGATGTAATGCGAGTACTCCTCTCCGAAAGAGGAGCAGTCTCTGATCATTATCCCCTTGCTTAGCATTTTTCTTTTGAATTCGGCGGCATCCATTCCCAATGGTTCTACTGAACTGAAGTAGAAGAAGGAGTCCGACACGGGTCCGGCGGGGAAATCTATCTCCTTGAGGGAAGTGTTCATGATCTCCGATTCCTCGGCCATCAGGGCGGCCGCGCGGTCTACGTAATCCATTCTGTCCCTGATCAGCACGTTGGCGACAGTCTGCTCTATCTGGCCGACGTTCCACGTCATGCGGACCTTCTCCATTTCGGATATAAGATCGGTGTTGGCGAATCCGAATCCTATTCTTATTCCGGGAATCGCGAAGGATTTCGTCAGAGAGGAGGCGACGATAAGGTTGCTGAATTTGTCCACGGATCCTGAAAGAGTAATGTCCATGTATCCGGGAACCAGCTCCAGAAGCGTCTCGTCGAGAAATACCAGCGTGCCTGTCTCCTCGCATGCCCTTACTATTTTGATGAGATTGTTTCTGGGCTCTATCCTGCCGGTGGGGTTGTTGGGGTTGCATATGTAAACCGCTTTCGCGGAGGATGCCGCGGCGATCAGCCTGTCGGGATCGATTCTGAAATCATTTTCCTTATCCAGAACGTTCCAGCTGACGGACGCTCCGGCAATTCTGCACTGCTGGGCGTATTCGGCGAAAGACGGTTTGCAGATGATGATCTTATCGTCATGTCTGAAGAAGGTGTTGGGCACGTTTCTGATGATATCCGACGAGCCGGCGCCGATCGTTATGCACTCGGAACTGACGTTGAAAGTTTTGGAAATGGTCTCCTTCAGTTCGCTGCATGAATCGTCCGGATAATGTCCCACTTCGCCGACGGCGGAGGCGATAATCTCGCCGAGATCTTCCGGCGGACCGAACGGATTCAGATTGTGGCTGTAGTCCTCGATATCTCTGAGTTTCCACGCCTGTCCTCCGTGAACGGTTTTCGGAAGCCCGCTTAGTTCATCCCTGGGCAGGATACGACCTTTCATCGGTCTCTGAACGCAGATAATCTATTTATTCTGTAGGTCTGAACCGGAGTCCCGGCGAGGTTTCTGCGTGCTTTGCGCAAAACCGTTCGGACAATATTTTATAACTTTTTCATCATTCATAACAGGGACATCGTATTCGATGAGTTCCATCTCGGAGGATGGATTATGGATAACGGGGAGTTTTATCACGATCGTGCCGAAGACTGCAGGAAAGCTTCTGCCATACCTGCGGAGCTGTACGATGCTTATGACGTCAAAAAAGGTCTGAGAGACAAAGACGGAAACGGAGTAAGGGCGGGAATAACCAGAATATCGAGGGTTTCCGGAATAAGATCCACCGACGAGGGATCGGTGTCCTGCGAAGGATACCTGTCTTACCGGGGGTATGATATCCGCGACATAATAGACAGGCACGGGGATTCCGGGCTCAGGTTCGAGGAAGCGGCTTATCTCCTCCTTTTCGGGAATCTGCCCTCCGCGGAGCAGACCGAGGAATTCCGCAGGATACTGGCGGGGTATATGGAACTGCCCGGATCCTTCGTCAAAGATGTGATATTCAGGGAATACGGCCATGATATCATGAACACTATGGCGAGAGGCGTTCTGGGTCTTTCGTCTTACGACGACCGGGCTTCGGACAATTCTTTAGAAAACGTGATACGCCAGTGCCTTTCCGTCATCAGCAGGCTGTCTATGCTGGCCGTGTATGGGTATCATTCTTACAACCATTACGACAGGAACGGGCATCTGGTCATCTTCAGGCCCAATCCGGATCTGGGAATCGCGGAGAATATTATGTCCATGCTGAGGCCGGACAGGGAGGCCTCCCGGCTGGAAAAAGAAGTTCTGGATATCATGCTGACGCTTCACATGGAGCACGGCGGCGGGAACAATTCCGCGTTCACCGCCCGCGTCGTCGCATCCTCGGGTTCCGATTCGTATTCCGTCATCGCCGCGGCCATTCTTTCCCTGAAAGGGCCCAAGCACGGCGGGGCGAACATAAAAGTCCTCGATATGGTGAACGATATCAAGGCTCATGTGGAAGATACGGACGACAGGGAGGAACTTTCCTCATACCTTAAGAAAATAGTCGACGGAGAGGCTTTCGACGGCCAGGGGCTCATCTACGGAATGGGTCATGCCGTATACACGCTGTCGGATCCGAGAGCGATCATCCTCAGGAAATACGCCGAATCTCTCGCGAAGGAGAAAGGAAGGGAGAAAGACATGAGGCTTTTCGAATCCATCGAGGAGCTTGCCCCGGACATTATACGTTCCAGACGCCAGAGCGCGACCCATATCTGCGCCAACGTGGATCTTTACAGCGGATTCCTGTACAACATGCTGGAGATACCGTCGGAGCTCTTCACCCCTATGTTCGCCATCGCCAGAGTCGTAGGATGGAGTGCCCACAGGATCGAAGAGCTCGTGTCGTCGGGAAAGATAATACGTCCGAAATACGTCAGCATCGCTGAGGAAAGAGAATACATACCATCCGGAGAGCGCAGCGGACAGAACGCCGGGGACGGCGGCTACTGCGGTTTCGGAGGATGGAGCTGAAAGAGGTTTTGATGAAAATGGAATCTGTACGCATAATAAGCATCGCGGCCGGTCTCGCCGCCGTCGTGATGGTAATCTCCAGCCCGTTTCTGGGAACGTTCGCGTTCATATTCGGGGCGGTTCTCGCCATCGCCAGCATCGTCGCCGGGGTGCTGTCCCGCAGGGAATACGGAACCGGGTCGTCGTCTATAACGCTGGGAATAATCGCGCTGATGGCGGTCGTCTTCCTGGGACTTATTTCCACGGTGGCAGTCGACGCGGGAGAAAAAGGGGTCGTCGTCAATTCCCCGTCCGGAAACATCGGAGAGATAATCGACGAGGGCTGGCATTTCGATCCCCGCTTCGCTTTCGCTTCCATCGACTACATACGTTTCAACACGCAGACCGTGGAGTACATCGGATACGACGGCGACATCGACACCGTTGGGGGCATTACGGTCCTGACCAAAGACAGTCTGGTGGTGGATATGGATCTGGCGGTAACGTTCCATATTCCGGTCGAGATGGTGAAGACTCTCAGGCTGGAATACGGGGAGGACTGGAAGATCACCATCCTCCATCAGGAAGTCAGATCGGTTCCCAGACTGACCTGCGTCAACTACACCGCCCTCGAGATAATCTCCGACAAGAGATCGGACGTGGAGGCCGCCATAACCGGAAATCTGATCAGCCAGATCACGGAGAGATGCAAAGGGTGCATCGCCGTCGACAAAGTCATCATCCGCGAGATGCGTATCCCGCAGGCAATGAGCAACGCGGTCGAGCAGAAGCTCATCGCCCAGCAGCAGCTCGAAAAGGCCCAGATCGATCTGGAGCGTATCCAGGTAGAAGCGGAAGCCAGCAAGGCCGCGGTCGACAAAGTCCGCGAATCCTTCGACAGCGACGACGCTTATCTGAAATATGTTCTGTATCAGACTCTGAAGGACATCGACGGAATACAGGTGGTCCTGTCGGAAGGCGGGACGGCTACGGTGAAAGTAGTGTGAAACCGGGGCGGGGAATCCCGCTCCTTTTTATTTACATCCAGCTGTCCAGGGATCTTTGTTTTCTTCTGTCGGATTCGGTTTTTCTGGCAGCTTCTATTTTCGTTAGAACGGATCTGACCTTATCCGGCGAAAACTCGTATCCGGCCAGCATGTCCGACGCGGCTTCTTTGTCGGCGGGTTTCGCTTCGATGCTGTAATCGTCGGTCCTGGGTCCGCTGAGGAAAATATCGCGCACGTCCTGCAGTTCGGGGATTTCCTTGCCGATCGCGGGGAGAGCGGTTTCGAGATTGCCGTACTTCTGAATGAGTTTCAGTCCTTTCTTGGGTCCGTAACCGTCGATTCCGTGATTGAAATCGGTTCCCATCAGAATGCAGACGTCGACCAGCTGTTCCCTGCTGACGGACAGGCTTTCAAGAACTTTTGCAGTATCGATCATTTCGGTTTTCACGTCTCTGTAGACGTTTTTTCCGGGAACTTTGCGCCTTCCGGTGATGGTGAGGTTCCTTACGAGAAGGGGCGCCCCGAAGAGGATGGAATCGTAATCCTGGGACGCCGCGGCGTAAACCGATCCCCGGGAACACATGTACGCAGCTTGGGCTTCTCCGTCGCTGGGCGCCTGCACTACGGGAATTCCGAGAAGATCCAGAAGTTTTTTGGAACTTTCCAGAATCTCAGGGGTTATCCTGGAGGTCTGCTGGGCTTTGGAGAACGCTTTTTCCAGATCCCCTTCGGCGAGAGCCTTCTCGTATTCCGTTTCCGCTTTCAGCCTGCGCTCGATTCTTCCGCTGATCGTTTCCGCTTTCATTTCGCTGGGTTTGCCGTCGAATACGAAAACGGGCTCGATCCCGGCCTCGATAAGGTTCGCGGTCCGGTAAAGGAGCCCGGAAAGATGGGATGTGACGTTTCCCTCGGAGTCGCAGAGCGGTTTTCCGTCCGGCTGTCTGATTATGGAGAGGAACTGGAAGATCGTATTGTACGCATCCACCGCTATCTTTTTTCCGCGCAGGGATTCCAGACTTATCTCTTCGGCCGAAACAACCGGTGAAAGGTTAACTCCCATGAGATCGCCTCAGAGCGTCGGTCCGAACCGTTTCCATTCGCCGATCAGTTTTTTCATGTCGGATCCGAACAGAGACGAGCCTGCGACCAGCACGGTAGCTCCGGCGTCGGTGCAGATCTTTCCGGTAACGCTGTTGATTCCGCCGTCTACCGAAATTTCCAGTCCGGCATTGCATCCGGAAGCGAATTTTCTGATTTCGGAGATTTTCGGGACGCATTCCCCGATAAAACTCTGTCCTCCGAAGCCGGGATTCACGGTCATCACCAGAACCAGATCCACCCGCGGCACGAATTCCTCCACCATCGAAGAGGGAGTTCCGGGATTCAGGGATATTCCCGTTTTAATTCCCCTTTCCTTCGCTCTGTCGATGGCTTCCCAGGGGTTTTCCGTTTCGCAGTGGACGGTGATCATGTCGCATCCGGCATCCGCGAAATCATCCACGTATCTCACGGGATCCCGTATCATAAGATGCGCGTCGAAAAACAGATCGGTGCATTTTCTGATCGATCTGATGACGGGAGCGCCGAATGTAATGTTGCGGACGAACGCTCCGTCCATAATATCCAGATGAGCCCAGTCCGCGCCTGCATCCTCCATACGGGCGAATTCCCTGTCCAGAGCTGAAAAATCAGCCGACAGGATGGAAGGCGAGATCTTGGTCATGTTCTGGGCGTATGGCTGGGAAGATATTACTATTTTCGTTGGATGCGTTATCTGAGTATCCAGAAAGTTACAATTATCATAAAAACGGCCGCAGTATTAATCATCAGTCCGGTGATTACCCCTCCGGATGTTCAGGATAGTCAGCGTGATCATCGGTATTTCAGATTCGGAATCGATGAAAAAAACCGTGAAAACGGTTTCGGAGAAAGAAAATGTCGGCATTGCGATCGATTGTTACGATGCCGGCGATACCGAGTCGGATCCCCTGCTGTTCAAAGAGATGTGCAGCCGCGCGGAAGAGGCGGATCTGGTCATCGTAAGATGCAGAAACGATCCGGATCGCTTTTCGAAGATGGAAAAATTCTCACGCTGTCTGGAAAAGTCGGAAGGATACGTCTACGTGCACTCCTCTGATTCCGGAGTCCGCAATTCCCGGCGCCATCTGTTCCGCGGTTCCGACGAGGATTTCGCCAGACTCTCCGCGTACGTAGGCAACCGCGGGGAGGAAAACGACGAGAGTCTGGTATACTGGCTTCTGAACAGGAAAGGAATGGACGTACCCGTTCCCGAGCCGGTATCGCCGCGTCCGCACGGAATCTATCATCCTGATTTTCCCAGAGATATTGCCGCGGAAGACTATTTCCGGCGGATGGATCCGGATAAGCCGGCGGTCGGCGTGCTCATAACCGGATCGTACTGGATCTACGATAATCTGGAGCACATAGACACGCTGATCCGCAGTCTGGAATCGGCCGGCATGGAGACAATTCCCGTATTTTTCAACTCCGGAAGCAGGGAGGGAAAACTACCGATGCGGGATATTTTCAAAGAATACTTTACGGACGGGGACAGATCGCGCGTGAAGGCGATCATAACCACGAATCCGTTTTCCCAGCTGGCCGGCTCCGGGGCCTCCGGGGGAGTGAATATCCGGGAGGAAGACAATTTCTATCATACGCTGACCGGAGTCCCGGTATTTCAGGCCGTCATGATATCGGGAAAGTATTCCGATTATCAGGAGAAAAACGTCTCCGGAGACAAGACGAGGTTTACTACCCAGACGGCATGGGCCGAGATGGACGGCCAGATCATAACGGTTCCGGTATCCGAAGTGCTGGATCTTCCCGGGAAGGGAAAGATCAATTATCCTCTGCGCGACAGGATAGAGAATCTGACGAAAACGGTTTCCCGCTGGGTCAGGCTGGGTATGAAACCGCCGGAAGACAGGAAAATCGCCATTATCCTGTATCAGTACGGGGGAAAGGGAACCATAGGCAGCGCGGCGGGACTGGACGGAACGGAGAGCGCGGCCTGCCTTCTGAAAGCTTTGAAAAACGCCGGGTATACGGCGGAAGACGTTCCGGAAACCGGGCGCTCGCTGGCGGATATGCTTATGGCCGGGGTCACGAACGATCCGGAGAATATGTCTGACGGGGAGATAGAAAAGAACGCCCCGGGGCTCGTGTCTCCCGGGGAGTATTCGCGCTATTACGGTTCTTTATCCGAATACAGCCGCGAAAAGACGGAGGAATGCTGGGGAAAGCCTATGGGGGAGATAATGACCGCGAGGGGCAGGGCCGTCATTCCCGGCATCGTTTTCGGAAACATCCTCGTTACGGTCCAGCCCGTGAGATCGTGGCCGGATCAGGCCGACAGAATGTGCCACGATCCCGAGCTGTATCCTCCCCACCAGTATCTCGCTTTCTACCGCTGGCTCAGCGAAGATTTCGGCGCGGATGCGGTTATTCACATGGGCACGCACGGCACTCTCGAATGGCTTCCGGGAAGAAGCGCCGGGCTTTCGTCCAAATGCTGTCCCAGTTACGTGCAGGACGGGCTGGCGAACATATATCCGTATCTGATCGACGATCCGGGAGAGGGGATTCAGGCCAAGCGGCGTTCCGAGGCGGTTCTTATAGGGCACATGTGTCCTCTGATGACGCGTTCCGGAGCCTATGACGAGCTGGGCGAGATAGACGCCGCCCTTCAGGAGTATTTCGGACTCGATCCTTCCGGTCCTGCGGATCGCAAAGCCTCCGTTCTGGAACGGATCAGGGAACTCTGCCGCTCCGTTTCGCTTTCCAGGGATCTGGGTTTTTCCGATGACGAAATCGGAGATCATCTTCCGGAGATCCACGATTACATAATGGATGTGAAAGACTCCCTGGTCAGGGACGGGATCCATGTTCTGGGAAGGAATCCGGAAGGCGAAAAGCTGGACGAGTGCGTTTATTCGCTTACGCGCATCCGCAACGGAAGCATCCCCTCTTTCCGCGATTCCGTGAGGGAATGCCTGGATCCCGGGGGAAAAGATCCCTCGGCTTTTCTGGACGAAGCGGACGAAACGGCATACGGGCTGATTAAAAAATTCAGATCTTCGGAATATGATATTGAGAAATGCCTGTCCGAAACGGAGAAGCGGCTCGGAAAGATTACGG
>JAEEKU010000057.1 GCA_016282555.1 Methanomassiliicoccaceae archaeon | reverse complement strand
TGCAGTACGAATCTGGGCCTGTTGTTGATGTTTACCGTGTTTATATTTTTGACTTTGCCGGCGATCATATTGCTCAGAGCGAAGAGCTCCATCAGAGAGACGGTGACTATCGCCGTGTCGGTGACCGTTATGGAGAGAGGATATGTGGCGAACTCCTCCCTTCCGTTTCTCCATTCCCTGGTAGGGGCGTCTATCAGGATGAGGGTGTAATCCGGGGTAACCTCCGTTCTGGATCCCTCTTCGTCGTCGAGCGCCGCCGTAAGAGCCTCGCGATCGATGCCCAGAGAGCGCTGGACCAGATCTATCTCGTCGCCGGACGGGTTGATCATATTAATCCAGACGTCCGGTCCGATCTCATCGGTTTTCACCGGGCGCCCGTCCTTCATGACGTAGATCTCGATCATCAGTCTTCCCTCATATAATCATAGTAATTATAACCATCAGGAATATCAGCAGGACGACGTTGGAAGTCGCGGAGGATATCTTCTCTCCCGTCTCCCTGCGTTTCTCCCCGTCTTTCATTCCTGTCTTTTCCAGCATCCAGTCGATCCATCCCGCGAATAATAAACCTCCGTCGAACGGACGCGACGGAAGCGCGTTGGATATGGCGAGAAGAATGTCCAGCCAGAATATCCAGTACAGCATCGTAAGGACGATCCATGCCACGTCTCCCATGGGGACGTCGTACCACCATTTCACTTCGTCGGAAACCGGCGTCATTCCGTTGATCGGTCCCGAGAGATAGCTGAAAAGCGACGTGACATAGGACATCGGGCTTCCGTCCGCGCCGTAGAACGGAGAGGAGGCTCTCGACATGAGGGCATCGGGGGTTATCACGGTGAATCCTCCGGAAGTCACGGTTATGCCGAGGAACGCCGTTCCGCCGGAGTTGTCCAGTGTCGTCGTGTCATGAACGTCCGCCGTTACGCTTCCCGGGCTCACCGTGCGTATCACCGCAGAGGATCCCGGCGCTGCGGACCGCATGAAATCGTAAAAGCTCTTCACCGACGTTATTTTCGTTTCGGTGCCGCCGATCTCGATGGAATAGACGAACGTTCCGGGTTCCAGTCCGGCCGCCGATGCGGGGCTGTTCTTCACCACGTTTTTGATATAGGCCCCCATCTGGACCGGGTGCCCGGTTACCGATGTTTCCTCCTTGTAAACGTACCGGAACTGGTACTGTTTGAGAGGATCGAATCCGTTTTCCGTTTCTAGAGAAAACGAAGATCCGCTGATGCCGGCGGTTACCGGAATGACCGTTCCGGTGTTCTCTTCCATAGCTCCGGTGATGACCGATGCCGCCGGAATTCCCGATCTTAAGGCGGGGGAATCCTCGTCGATGCTGTAGATCCCGGCTTCTCCCGCGTACGGCGATTCTATAGCCGAACAGGAAAGGGAGAGGATCAGCAGGGCAACGACCGCAAATACGGTGTTTACCGTTATCCCCGCGGAATAGATGTCCATCCTGGCCCTGCGGCTTGACGCGTTAATCTGATCCTCGTCAGGCTCCACATAGGCGCCCAGAGGCACCACTCCGTAGATGAGCCCGGTGGATTTCACGTCGACATTGTTCGAGCGGGACTGTATCCCGTGGCCCATCTCATGAACGATCATCGCGAACAGCAGAGCGGCGATTCCGTAGCTGAGC
This sequence comes from Methanomassiliicoccaceae archaeon, assembly GCA_016282555.1. Taxonomy (GTDB): domain Archaea; phylum Thermoplasmatota; class Thermoplasmata; order Methanomassiliicoccales; family Methanomethylophilaceae; genus Methanoprimaticola. The sequence goes on along the minus strand of JAEEKU010000057.1, from coordinate 2,993 downwards.
GGGAGAATCGGATTGAATCCGGGGATGGCGAGAGCGTACTCTATACCTATAGCCGGTCTGGAAATGACTGACGGAAGCGCGATGAACGCCGTGATAAGAACGTACATCATGAGGAACAGCAGCACCGCGGACGTCAGTTTCGATAAGAATCCGAAAACTCTCCAGAAGCGGTTATAGCGGCCCAGGCGCTCCATGGTCTTCGTTCCCAGATGCGTTTTTATCATGAGGAACGGACCGTTTATCCCGAGTCTGTATCTCTCCGCTTTATCGCGGTTCCGGTACACCCAGAAATACAGCGGCACATACAGGACTAACAGCAACAGAAGTACCGCATACGCCGTGTTCATCGGCACGCGTTATACTTTCATTCTATTAAAGCGGTATCAGTACTCCAGGGTCACGCCCGGAGGGTTCATTTCCTCTATTATTCTCTTAGCCCAGCGCAGCTTTCTGAGTTTTACGGCCGGATCGCTCCCCTCCTTAGGCATCGGAGACGAATAATCGAATCCGGGAAGCAGTATTCTCCTGCATCCGAAGTGCCTGGCGAAGCATACGGCGCGATCCCCGTCGGTAAAACCGCCGTAGTTGTAAACGATGTCTCCGGGAACGGACTGCGTGGTGAGGACCACCGGCCCTTCGAACAGGCCGGCGTACATTCTCATCAGGTCTCCGTTGTCTCCGTGGGCGTGGATGAGGGTGATCGCTCCCTTCCTGCTGATTTCCAGCTGGGATCCTATGTCGCCGTCCAGATCCGTCACGTTTATCTCCGGGATTATTCCCATGTCAGCGAGACGCTTTACCGAAGATCCGGAGGATATCAGCGTTCCGGAGGGACGGATGCGCCCGATATCCTTTTCCAGCGAGGGGGAGTTTCCGAATACTGTGCACGTTTCTCTCACCATTTTTCCCGCCTCTTCGCCGGAAACGAGGTTGGAATTGAGAGTGACCGAGCGCAGTATTCTTACGCTCGTCTCGTCGTCTGACCGGGAGTAGCCCATGTCGGACAGGATTTCCCGGTAAACCGGCTCCCATTCGCCGAAATTCATTTCTTTCTCTCCGGATTGTTCTTTTTTCTAAGGGAATGGGCGAGGTAGATCAGGAGAAGCGCCACGATCATCTCCAGGATGCAAAGCGCGGGATCGTACCTGTGCGTCAGTTCCGCCTGGATAACGTCGAATCCTCCGGTGATTCCGATGCCCAGAAACACCACGAGGGCGCAGAAAGTTATGTTTTCGGCTTTGATTATCTTGCCGTGCTGATAGTCGTATATCATCACTCCGGACAGATAGATCAGAAGAACCATTATTCCGGGCCAGAGCAGGGATTCCACGAAGAACAGGATGCTGGAACCGCGGCCGAGAGCGTACATGGAACTGACTTCGAAGTAAGACTGTATCGCGGCTATTATGAAAAGAACCATTCCGATGAAAGTGCAGAGAAGAACGGAGGCTTTGTTCATCAGATTGTTCAGAACCGCTTCTTTCCATGCGTTTATCTTGTAAGAGTATCCGTAGATCGCGATCACGAGTCCGGCTATGAAGATGCTCAGGCTGCTGGCGGTGGCCGCCAGAGAGGATATGCTTCCGCTGTCCAGATATATTACGAGGTTGGGAAGTATGAAGAACAGCGACAGAGCCATGACGAGAACTCCCGCCGGAGCGACGAATCTGGCCCTTTTTTCCGGCTCCGTTATCATTTTCATGAATTTGTAAAACGTATTCTCCAGGTTCGGAGCCTGTTTTACCAGAACCCTGTTTATGGACAGGATGGGTCTTTTGCTCGCGATTATAGGATAAATGTATTCATCCTCGGCGCCGTCGCTCACCAGAACTATATTTTCCGGATCGCACTTTTCCAGTATGGCGTCCAGCTCTTTTCCCAGAGCCGCATCGGACGTGTAGCCCACGTCTTTATTCCCGCAGATCAGAGCTATGTGGGCGGTTCCGCCTTCTCTTATGATCTGCTTATAAATCTTCATAGCGCCCAGAAGCGCGTTGATGTCCGAGTCTTCAGGGTCGTCGCAGCCGAGTCCGATCACGGCCTGAGCACAATCTTCGAATCCGAAAACGGGTGTCGCGACCTTGCCCTTGGAGCCGTAATCGTCGTCTCTGTCTACCGACAGAACCAGAGTCCCTGACATGTTCACGCGTATAGGATTCGGATTATTATGATTTTGCACGGGGCCGTCCGGACGGCTCATGCGGTTTTCTCTGCGGATTATGCCGGCCCGGAAGTTCTGATCTGCCACCTTGTTCTGTGCGGAGTATCGTCCGGGCCGGGGAGTTTTTTCAGGCACAGACAGAGGCCGGATCGGCGGCAGCTTACGCGGCCTGCGCATTTTTCCGCTTTTTATGGCGACCCGGTTTCCAGGGATCGTATCTCAGCAGCATCGCCGCGAACGCTACCACGATCACCGATCCGGCGTTGTGAATCAGAGCTCCTTCCACGGGGCCTATGTCCCCCGCGGCCGCCGATATCATCGCAGCGGTATTCAGCATCAGCGAGAACGCTATGCCGCCGCATATCGTTTTCTGCGTTCTTCTGGAGAGGACTATCAGTCCCGGAAGTTTGGAAAGATCTCCGTCGGCGAGGACGATGTCCGACGCCTCCGAAGCGAATCCGCCGTTTCCCACCGAAATCCCTACCGATGCCGTTTTCAGGGAAAGAGCATCGTTGACGCCGTCTCCTATCATGCAGCATTTTTCTGTTTTTTCCATTTCGGAGACGATCCTCATTTTGTCAGACGGAAGGCATTCCCAGACCAGATCGTCCAGATTCAGTTCCCTGCAGATTCTGGACGCCGGCGTTCTGGAATCCCCGGTGAGCATTACGCATCTGAGCTTGAGCATACGGAAATGCCTTACAGCATACCTGGAAGACGGTTTCGCGGCATCGGACAACACGGCGTATCCCAGCGTTTTTCCTCTGACGCCGGCGAGCACGGAGACGAATCCTCTCTCTTCCTCTTCCCAACCCACTTTCTCGCCTACTCC
>JAEEKU010000056.1 GCA_016282555.1 Methanomassiliicoccaceae archaeon | reverse complement strand
ATTCTGATCTCTCCGACGATTTCACTCTGCAAGGATCTGACAATCCTTCCGGCGTCGTACATAATCTCAGCCTCCACGGTCCAGGCGAACCCGTCGAAGCCCTGAGAATTACGCCGGGATCTTCCGGCCTGCAAACGTTTTAACCGCACATGATAATCCGGAATCCATGGACAAGAGCATGATACCGATCCTGGTCGCCATAACCGCGATCATCGCTGCCGGGACGGCTCTGGCTTTGACCGGCGGGGATGAGGATAGAAACGAAATCCCTTCCGGATATCCCCCGGAGCCCGACAGCCGGGAGGAAGAGAAAATAAATCCCGTCGATCCCGAGAACGGAAAGATAAATCCCGTCGATCCCGAGAAAGGGCTGAAACCGATACAGATAGGAAAAATTGAAACGAGAGCCGTTCCTTTTTCTACGGGTTTCCAAGTCGAGATCACCGCATACGTTTTCGGTATATCCCTCAACGAAGTCGAGGTATCCCTTCCTGAAGGCGTAAATCACATAATTAATAAACAGTCTAAAGCACCGACAACTCTGGGTGCACCTGTAGGTAATGTATTTATAATACTGAACCTCGGATGGTCGGCCAGCGTGACCGTGACGATAGGAGGGGGCGGCTGTTACGAAAGTTTCACGGTTTCTACACCCGCTGAGTTGCCGGGGGCGTCCGTTCCGGGGGCCTCGCCGGCGTTGGAGATGGACCTTGTTTTGGCGCCGGGGGACTCGAAAGCCATAAGCATCCCCCCAGAGTACTTATCCCTCCTGGCCATGGTCCAATGGTTTTCGTCCGACCCCTCCGTCTGCGAGGTGTCGGCAGACCCCGCGAAGGGAACGGTCACAGCCGTCGCCCACAAGGCCGGCAGGTGCGACCTGACGGCATCGTTCGAATTCTATTCCGCGGTGTGCCACGTGACCGTCGCATAAAACGGGTGAGGAGCCCGCGGTGAGGGGCCCTGCCGGTTTTTCGTTTTCTCCGCCCCTCATCCGCAGGTGTCAGGGCGCCGGGAGCGGCCAGGGCTCCCGGATCTGACAAAAAATGCAGAAGAATGCCGGAATATGGCCGGAAAGAAGACCTCGGGACGGCCGGAGGGCGGCGGACCACTCCTTCCTGAGTATCGCCCACTCCGCCGTGTCCTCGTACACGGGTTCGCCGTTCTCGTCCCTGACGAAGGATATGAACTCCTTGAACAATCCCTCCTGCCTCATGCCGAGCCTCCCGCAAAGCCTCTGGCTGCTCGTATTGCCGGCTTCGGTGTAGGCGCAGATCCTCCGGGCGCCCTTCTGAAAAAACAGATAGCCGAAGAACGCGCGCGCGGCCTCGTACGCGTACCCTTTCCCGCGGTACTCTTTGTTGAGCATCCAGCACGGGCTGAAGGTATCCGGTGCCTCGCCGCGTACGCCCGGCTCCGGACAGGCCGATATCTCGCCGACGACTTTTCCGCTGTCCTTCAGGACTATGGCGAAACAGTATTCCTGTTCTGCGCCGCGTTCCTTCACGAGAGCGCGCGCGGCATCCGGCGTATCCAGCCTCATGCTGGCGAAGCAGCTGGCCGGAGGCTCCCTCAGATACTCGTATACGTCCTCCGCATCGTCCGGGACGAACGGCCTCAGGATCAGTCTGTCAGTCTCGATCAACGGAAACGCCCCTCCTGCGGCAACAGCGGCGCAGTTGATAATACTTCGGCGGACTATTGGCCTGAACGGGGGCCTGAGCATGCTCTCGTTCCGGACCTCTCTGTCATCTGAAGACTTTCCGTCTCCTTACCGCTATGACGGAAACCAAAAGGCATAGAAGGGCCGCGATAAGAACGATCTCCGCACTGATGAACAAGCCGTTCCGGAGAAGCCCGCCGTAATACAGCCATGTAACGGCCAGATGGGCGGCGATAAGAATTGCCAGAAGCGCATAGATCCGGAAGTGCCTTCTCTTCTCCGCGGCGGAATTGCTCCCGGCTTCTTCGCAGACCGCCAGTCCTCCGGTCGCCCGGTCCCATGTTACGACGAACGAATCGTCCCCTTGCCGGCGGAGCACAATGGTCTTCCTGCAATGCCCGGCCCTGACGACCGCCTCGTGGGGCCCGTCGGGCAAATCAAGAGAAATCTCCTTCCCGTCAGATATCTCGCCGGCGCTTTCCCCGTCGATCTCGACGGACAGGCTTTCCGTGCTCCTGAACAGAGCCTTTCCGCGGATATATCCTATCCTGACCGTGCCCATGAGCGGAGTTTCTTTTTGCAGGTATTTAAATATACTTACGCGGCCGGGCACTGCCGGAGATGCGGTCCGCAGGCATCCGTCAATCGCCGAAAAGGAAAGACTTGCATCTGGCGTACAGGTCGTCCGTGGGCTGGAGATCCGCCCAGCCGTCCTCGGCGTCCCTGATGCTCAGGCGCGTTCTCTCGGAGACTTTCTGCAGATCCCTGTCGAAAGCCTCCCTGTCGCCGATGCCGGTGTCCAGCCTGAGCAGGTGCTCGTATCCCCCGAGGCTCAGCAGCCACCTCATGTAGCCGTCGTGGCCGGGCTCGATCCCCATTGACTCCCTTAGTTCCGGGGTTATGGACTCCTCGGCGACGGATGAATTCGCGGAGTCCGCATCGTTGAACGCGTCCCAGTTGGAGGCCATGGCCGGAAAGATGTACATGTGGCCGGGGTACCGCTTCTGCATCTCGAAGTACCTGGGGCCTCCGGCGATGTTTATGCCGACGCAGTCGTGGCAGAGGCAGCCGTTCCTGTCGCAGAACGTCGCGGAGGGCTTGTAGCCCTTCTCCTCGCACCAGGCGGGGATGTTCCACTCGAAATTGCCGCATGTCCCCAGATAAAAGCCGATGGCGTCGACGAAAGGCTGCATGTCCGTCGCGAGCGATTCCACTGTAGATTTCAGGACTTCCGGGACCGCATGCAGCCCGAGGTCGGTCATGTAGATCAGGATGGTGAACCTTCCGCGATCCAAATACTTCCTCCCGGAAAGCACGTCGTCCCAGGAAACGACGGAATATTCTATCCCGGCCTTGTCCAGCTTGCTCCTGACGGAGACGTTGTTCTTGTTGTCCGCGATCAGGATGTTTTTCTCCTCCGGGTCCTTCGAGAGGCTGTAGACGAGATTGTCGTCCACCATCGGGCAGGCGATTATCCCCAGAACCCCTTTTGTCATAGCGGCCGTTACGCGCCGGAAGGTATTTCTAAATGGCGAAAAGAGATTCGTCGCCTGCACGGATTCTCTACGATCTTCTGTTTCTGGACGCCGTACCGGTCTTAGAAAACGATTAATACCGTCATCCGGCTTTTTAGACCGAATCGGGTTCTTCCGGAGGGAAATCGATAATCGCTGGTCGCGTCCCGCCCGGGAGACCGGGAGGAAATCAGAGATGAACAGAACAGCTATTGCAGCGGTTGTCGTCGTTTCGGCGGTTGTCGCGATCGCCGCGGCCGCTTTCGTCCTTATGAACGGATCCGGAAACGACAATAAGGAACCGGAAGAGCCTCAGACTTTTACCGTGACGTTCGATGCTAACGGCGGGTCCGGCGTGCCGAGCCAGACCGTGAAATCCGGAGACCGCGCGGTACAGCCGGTCACCGTTCGGAGCGGCCATGAGTTAGACGGATGGTACACCTCGCTCGTCGGGGGAGCCAGATACGACTTCGGCGAAGCGGTTACCGGAAACATGACCCTGTTCGCCCGCTGGAACGATGCTTTCAAAAATATCAGTTCCAAAGCGGACTTCATGGCCATCAAAGACGATGTCAACGGGCACTACCGCCTGACGAAAGATATAGACCTCGGCGAATGGACCGATCCCCTGTACATCGATTTCAACGGGACGCTGGACGGCGACAACCACGAAATATCGTACAGCTTCGCCGGAACAGCGGCCTGGCGCGAATGCATAACCCCGGACGGAGGATCGGTGTACTCGTACGGGCTGTTCGAGAATCTGGACGAGGGAGGAGAGGTCCGGGACCTCAGAATCAGAACCAGCGTAACCGCGGATCTGCCGTACGCCGATGCCCAGATCGATGCCGGAATGATAGCCGGATCGTCGTTCGGCGGAGTCATCAAGGGCTGCACAGTGAACGGCACTTTCTATTTTAAGTCGAAGCTTTCCAACGAGGCCACCGTTATCGCGGGAGGGCTGATCGGAACCGCCGAACGCGAAACGCTCTCCGTCAAAGACTGCGTCTGCGGCGCATCACTGGCGGCGAACGCATCGGTTGCAGAGATAGGCGGAGCGGTAGGCTATATGTTCGCTCCTTTGGATGTGGACGGATTCGTCATGAACGGAGAGATCGCCGGGCTCGGAGGAGTGCACGCCGAGGCGGACGAAGACTGGTGGTCGGTCGTAAGGATCGGAGGAGTATTCGGCTATTCCGGCAGCACCGCGTCCGTCAGCGACGTCCGCATCGCCGCGGAGAATCTGCAGGTGATCAGGACCTCGCACATAGGCGGCGACACCAGCCATGAGAACTCGGATCCGAAATGCTATATCAGATCTATCGGGAACGGAGACGTGACGATGGATGCGGGAGAGAACACCGATCTGAGCGGAAACATAGGCCCGTATGACGAAAGGTACAAAGGAATCGACTGGAACGGATGATACCGTTCCGGTAATCTGAAACAGCTTAAACAGGCGGCCGTCCGGAGACTGCGGGATGCCGCCTTCGGGTCTCCGGCGGTTCCCGCGCCGGAAATCCGTTTTGAAAGCGATAAGAACGGCGGTTCAGAGAAAAACAATTATGAATATCCCCTCATCCTGCATCCCGCATGCGGAAAAACGAGCAGGGTCCGGCCGTGAACATCGAAGAGGAGTACAAGGTCTGCTTCAGGGACCGGGAGATCGGGCGCTATCGGATCTGCGAAGACGGCAGCGGCAGATACTATGGCGGCGGCTCGACGTTCATTGACAAGGAGGACATTCCTGAGATTCTGAGGAAGAGCCGGAGTTCAGGCAGTCGCATCCCCTTCTTCAGAGACCTCATGGCTGAAGAAAATCTTGTCCCGGGAACGAGGAAGACCGTGTACAAAAAGGGAGACGTGAGCGTGACCCGCATTCCCAAGGACACAGACAGCTTCCGCATCTACAGACGCGGGACCGCCGACGACGACAAGGAGGATCATTCGGCTCCGCACTGCGAGGGCTCCGGCCCCGTCGAGGGCATGAGGGAATGGGCGTCGTGGTACTGCATCAATAAAAAGGACGACGGGACGTTCGAGGCCGAACTGGACGAAGCCTGGTGGTGGGGAGGCGGCCACAACGGCGGCGGCACCATGCGCGAGGAGATCCCGGAGGAATGGCTGGATTTGCCTTACGGCGAGTTCCTGGAGAAAATCGTTACACTCGTCCGCGCGGACCATTACGGATTCACCGCGGAGCATCTGAGGAGAAAGAAGAGCTTGCGGGAGTTCCTGGGATTCCGACGGCGGATCTGCTTCCCGCAAAAAAAAATGAATAACCCGCAACCGGATGCGGAACGAGGCGGATAACATGAACCGGCAGAACCGGATATCAAATGATGGCTTGGAAGGTTTCGAAAGAACGGACGGGCTGTTCTCGCTGTGCGGACTCAACTGCGGGCTGT
>JAEEKU010000055.1 GCA_016282555.1 Methanomassiliicoccaceae archaeon | reverse complement strand
CCCTCGCCAGGAGATAGGCGTTTCCGGCGAGCCCCACGAGCATCACCGAATCGGCGGTTCCGTTGGACAGGACGCTGTCGATCATCTCCGAGACGTCGCCGAATTTGGCTCCTCCGAGAATGAACACGGAGGGTCTGCGGGGCTCCGAGAAGATGGCGTTGAGAGCGAACATCTCCTTGGCCATCAGCCTTCCGGACGCGGAGGGAACTTTGTACGGGAAGCCCACGAGAGAGCACTGGGATCTGTGGGACGCCCCGAAAGCGTCGCACACGTACAAATCGATGAGGGGGGCCAGAGCCTTGACGATCTCTCCCTCGGAATGGAACTTCATATCTCCCTTGGCCGTTTCGGAATCCAGGGATCTCACGTTTCCCAGAAGGAGAACCTCTCCGGGCTTCAGCGCTCTGATGGCCTCCGCGGCCTTTTCGCCGATGACGTCGTCGACGTATTTCACCGGAGCGTTGATGTGGCGCGACAGATGGCGGGAGTGCTGCGAAAGATCGATGAAATCCCATTTTCCCTTCCTGCTCTGATGCGCGAGTATCACGAGTCTGGCGTTTTTCCCGATAAGTTCCCTCACGGTGGGGACTATCCTCCTTATCCTGGAGTCGTTGACGATCTCCAGAGTGTTCTTGTCCAGAGGACAGTTGATATCCACTCTCAGAAGGACGGTCTTGCCCCTGTAATCGAAATCGTCCAGTGTGTTGAAGCTTCCGGGCGTGGGCAACACCTCATTCTTTCGTGATTCCGAGAGCAGCGTTTGTCTTGCGCACCGACGCGCACGGATCGGACTCGGCTTTGCACATGGATCTGATGCAGTCTATGTTCTCCGGAATGACGTCCGACTCCTGGTGCACCGCCTGATAATAATACAGAGTGTTTCCGACGACTTTGATTCCGTCCTCCCACACTATTATCTCGTACATGTCGGATCTGTCGCGCCCGAGATCCCTCGCCAGCTCCATTATCTGCGCGGTGGTTTTTATTCCGTCCTTGGATCTGACCAGCCTCACGCGGGGAGCCTTCCTGAAAATCTCTTTGATTTCGTCAGTGGAAGCGGGCTGGCTGAGCTGAGCGACGACCGTGTGGACGTGCATGAGGGTGGTGGATGCCTTGATAGCCATCGTGGAGATGTTAAGCCAGGGCATGATGCTCTGGACGTCCGGACCGTGATGGGTCGGAAGGCTGACCGAGGGCTCCAGACCGTTTATGGGGCCGTTCTTGCTGTCGCCGGGATCCGCCGCGCGCCTTACGATCGTGACATAAGCGTTCTCGATCTTGTATTTCTTATCGATAGGGTAAAGCGTCCTGAGAAGGCCGGTGGTGTTGCATGAGACGACGCGGGACAGCTGAGCGCCCCATGATTCCGAATAATTGGCGGTGGAGTTGAAAGAGATCCCGGTGAGGGCATGATCCTCCCCGCCCTGGAAAATGGCTTTTACTCCGGCCTCTTTGTACTGATCCCTGTACATCTCGCCGACGTTTCCGGGCGTGCAGTCGACGACGATGTCGACCTTCGCGTACATGTCTTTCAGAGTGCCGGCGATTTTTACCCCCGCATCGCGGAAAGCTTCCACGCTCGAATCGGGCACGTAAATATCGTACCCTTTTCTGACGGCATTCAAAGCTTCGAAATTGGGTCTAGTCTTGGTAACTCCCACAAGTTCCATATCGTCCTGGGCCGCGACCGCGGAAGCGACCCTTTTTCCGATAGTTCCGTAACCATTAATCCCAACTTTGATCTTCGCCATATCGATAACCTTGGACGGTCAACAGCACTTACTTAAATTAAATTATGGTTGGCCGCGCCCTCTGATCCGGAACGCAGGGGCTGGATGCAATCACGGTTAAGTACGGATCGGGCGATTCGGATGCATGAAATTCTTAGTCGTATCGGATCTTCACCGCAAGAAATCCGACTTCTCCTGGATCAACGAGGAAATCCGCAGCAGCGGCGCGGAGGCGGTGCTGGTTCTCGGGGACGTCACCGATTTCGGCTCGAAGAAACTCGTATCCGAAATCCTCTCCTCCATCGATTCGAAAGTATACGCGATACCCGGAAACTGCGATCCTCTGGATTTCTCCGAAGGAGTTCCGGAATCCGCCGTGGATATGCACGGAAAAGCCGTCTGCTTCGGAGACTACAGGCTGGCCGGCCTGGGAGGATCCAACGTCACCATTTTCGGAACGCCGTTCGAGCTGAAGGAGGACGAGATCTACAGCCGCCTGAAGGAGATATCTTCGGAAGGAATGATACTTATGACCCATGCGCCGTCCTACGGCATCCTCGATCATATCCCGAACGGAACCAGCGTCGGAAGCCCGGCCGTTCTGAAAATCGTGGAGGAGTTCCGCCCGGTGCTCGCGCTTTCCGGACATATCCACGAGGATTTCGGAGTCATAGAGAAAAACGGAACCGTTTTCGTAAATCCCGGACCGGCCAAAGACAAGCGCTTCGCCGTGGTAAAGATAGAGAACGGGAAGGTCGAAGCCGAGCTGAGAAAACATTAAATTAATAGTGCCAGTGCAATCCGCCGGCAGGTATCTCAATGGAAAAAGCTGTAGTGTCCATCGGCGGATCGGTACTGGTTCCGGGCGAGAACGATTCCGAATACATATCCCGCCTGGCTTCGATGCTCGGAGAGTTCTCCGGAAAAATGCATATCGCCGTCGTCTGCGGAGGCGGAAGGACTGCGAGAAGCTATGCGCGCATGGCGAAGGATCTGGGCGGAAACACTTATCAGCAGGATATACTCGGCATAGAAGCCACCAGAATGAACGCCCAGCTTCTCGCGCTGGCGCTCGGGGACATGCCGGACCGCGTATCCGAATCGCCGGAGGAGACCGCACGGAAAGCCCTCGGCGGGAAAATCGCGGTGATGGGCGGGACCGAGCCGGGACATACCACCGACGCGGTGACGGCCATGGTGGCGGAATGCATGGGAGCCGGCAGAATAATCAACGCGACGTCCGTCGACGGGGTATACACAGCGGATCCCCGCGAGGATCCGAATGCCAAAAAGATCAGGAGCATGACCATAAGCCAGCTTGAGGATCTGGTTTACAAGGACCACGGAGCGTCCAAGTCCGGGGTGTTCGATCCGCTGGGAGTGAAAATCGCCAAGGAGAACAAAATCGACATCCTCATAGTGGACGGGCGCAACCTGGAAGAGCTCCGCAACGCGATCGCCGGAAAGGAGATAAACGGAACCTATGTCAGTTCCCGCCGAGGGGCTCCAGATCGGCGGACGATACGATATCGAATCCTTCCGAGGCTATCAGGGCTTTTATCCTTCTCTCCTCGGGACCCTTCATGGATTTCCTGTGGACGTACACGGAGTCCGTTCCCGTGGCCCTGCATGCGGACCTCACCATACGGGCGACGTCCTCGTCGTCCCTGCCTTCAATCTGGTAATTCGGGATCATGTGCCCGAAGCTGACCCTGTATCTCAGCGCTATCTCGGTGAACCTCGGGGCGTAATGCCCTCCCCCGATCCCTGCGAGCGGCAACGCGCCGTAATCCGGTTCGGAATCCGCGATGACGTCCGCCAGAACCCGGGCGTCCTCCGTGTTCCCCCAGTTGGTCTCGTCGCTTCCGATCTCTATATAAAAAACCGGCTTCTCCGTGTAGGGGCCGTGATGGGTCACCTCGAAACACTTCTGGACTCCTTCTCTGCGGCTGTACTCCGAAATGCGCCTGAGAGCATCCGTCATCGGGGCCGGAGACGCCGGAGAAAGAGTCCTCTCCCTTCCTCCGAACTCGTTCTCGTGGTAATTTCCGATCGGATGGGCGGTGAGAGCGGGAATCCCGCTTTTGGAAGAGTGCTTGGACATCACCGTTATGTCGTCCACCTTTATGCCGAACTTCTCCGCCTCCCGGTCCGGAAGCTCGTGATAGATGTGCATATCAGGCATGGTCATGACAACCATGTCGTTCTTCTGCCGGTAGGTGCAGACGCCGTCCCCTCCCAGATCCTCCCATCCGCCTCTGCCGAAAAGACTGTTTCTTATGTTTACGGAGGGCAGATCCTTTTCGGAGCATATCAGGAGCCTGGACATATCCGGCGGAATGCGGAATCGTCTAATCAATCTTGCGAAACTCGGGTTCACAGCATTAATCCCGGAAGGAACCGGCCATATCAGATGACGGCGAGTAACGCGCATGTACAACTACAGCGTCCGGCAGATGATCCTTCTCCATCTCATCGAATTCAACAACATAGAGCGCAGCATCGAGTACGGCGCCCCCGCCGAGATCACCCAGGACGGGATCGCGGCCTCGGTAGGAATAACCCGCTCCCACGCCAGCACGGCCCTCATCCGCCTCAGGAAAGCGGGGCTGGTCACCGAAGGTCTGTCACGCATCAAAGGCTCCCGGAGCAAAGTGAAAAGGAAAATCTACTTCCTGACCGAACCCGGAAAAACGAAGATCACCGAATTTCTCGCGGAGCTGAGAAGATCCGGCGTACCGGAATCCGAACTTAAACTGGAGCTGGGAATAAACCGCCTGGATTCCAAAGCTATGGCGGAGCTTCCGGGACCGGAGAGGAGAACCGCGGGGATGCTGTGCGTAACCAGGAAAAAACTGAACAGAAAGGATCTAGGATTCGATGCCGGACCGGCGATCCCCTTCGATTCCAAAGGGAATCTGTGGATCTCCCCGGACGCCAGAGAGAGGCTTCTCGGGACGGCGGATCCGGGCGAGATCAGAAACTGGCACAGCATGGCGGCCGACCTTTACCGGGAGACGGACGGCCTGTTCGAAAGGCTCTACCACCTGGCGAAGGCGGGAAGGCTGAGAGAGGCTGCGAGACTGGCGGAGACGAACAGGCACCGCATTCTGGAAACGGGCACCCCGGACACGCTGAGCGCCCTTACAGAAATCTGCTCTCCCAAGAATACGGAATTGTGCGCGGAGACGGTTCTGCTCGCTCTGAGGCTCGGTTTCACGGATAAAGCCCGCGAAATTCTGGAAATTACGGACGACCCCGGAAGAACCGTAACCGGTCCGCTTCTGGCGGAGATACTTCTCAAGGAGAACCGCGCCGGCGAGGCCCTCTCGGCCGCTCTGGACACTTACTCCGGAGACGTGCTCTCGTCTCTCGCTCTGGGAAAATGCATGAACGCGGCGGGAAGATACGAAGAGGCGCTGGTATACCTGAGAATGTGCAGGAAAAGAATGATGGAATCGGGCTGCCTGTTCAGGATGGACGAGGTTCTGGAGGAGGAGTCCGCCGCCTGCCGGGAGACGGGGAACGCCGCGGCTGCGGAAGCTTTGAAAACCGCGGCGGAAGCCTCCAGAAAAGGAATCAGAGGACCGGATTCTCCTTAAGGGTGTCCAGATCGGAGATGTACAGCTCCCTGATATCCTTGATATCCCATTTGAGCATCGCGAGCCTTTCGAATCCGAATCCCCATGCCAGAACAGGATGCCTCACCCCGAGGGGCTCCACGACTTCCGGTCTGAATATTCCGGCCCCTCCGAGCTCCATCCATTTCCCGTTGAAGAACACTTCGAGCTCCAGAGAGGGCTCGGTATACGGGAAATACGCCGGACGGATGCGGATGGTGTCGAATCCCATTCTGGCGTAGAATTCCCTTATGAGGGTGACGAGCATGTCGAAATCCGCGTTCTCGTCGATCACGATGCCTTCGATCTGAGTGAATTCGGGAAGATGGGTCGAATCTATCGATTCTTTCCTGAATATTCTGGAGATCGAAAACGCCTTGAGAGGGGCCTGAGGGTGCTCGGCAATGTATTTGATGCTGCTGACGGTGCTGTGAGTCCTCAGAAGAGCCGATTCGGCCTTCTCCCTGGACCATTTTCCGCCCCATCCGGTGGATCCGGTTCCGCCTCCGTTCTCGTGTATGTTTCTCACCTGTTCGAGCAGATCCTCGTCGTCGACGGGAATTTTCGAAGGCTCCTCGAGATAGAACGTGTCCTGGAGATCCCTCGCGGGATGATCCTGCGGAGTGTAGAGAACGTCCAGATTCCAGAATGCGGGCTGCACGTACTCCGATGACATCTCCGTGAATCCCATGTCCATGAACAGTCTTCTCACCTCCGCGCCCAGGCGGGTGAGCGGATGCTTTTTCGCGGGAACGGCGGAAGGCACGAACGCCTGGATGTCGTATTTTCTGATATCGGCGTTTTTCCACTCGCCGTTCTGGATCATGCGATCGGTGACGTCTGTGATCTGAGGCCTGAGAACCAGTCCGGAGCGCGCCGCCCTCATTCCGTCTCCGGTGAGGGACAGAATCCTCTCCGTGACGATCTTCTCGGAGATCATGCCTTTGCGGCCCTTCAGGTTGGATACGGCGGAAGCGTCCGCCTCCTTCTCCGGAACGGGGCCGGAAATCAGCTTCTTAAGGAGAATCTCCTCGGGCATCTCTTCAGACACCGCAGCCTTTCCGGCTTCCGTAAGCACCAGAGATTTGCTGCCGTCGATATCCGCGAGTTTCTTCCTTTTCAGCCATCCGACTGCTATTTTATCCTCGCCGCCGGGCATGGAATCCGCGAGATCAGCCATGGACAGAGAGCCGCCGGCCTTCGAGATCAGATCCAGCGCCTTCCTCTCCGGCAGGCCGCTTCCGGCGGATTTGTCGGATAAAACGTAAAACTTCTCGGAAGTCTCGGAAACGGAAGCAAGACCTTTGGATTCCAGCCACGAAGCCGCGCCCATCGCCTCTACCTCGAGACCGAAACTGCCGTTTTCTATAAGTTCCGATAAGCGGGCTTTTCCGCCCTCCTTCTCGAGTGCGATAAGCAGCCTTTTCTCGTTATAGCTGAGTCCTTCCAAAATCTCGGCAAACTCCATTAAAATCACCATTTGAAACCGTTGTAAGCCATGTCTGCGATGACATCCTTCGCTTTTTCTCTCTTTTCCTGATGCGTTTCCAGAAACACGTTGATCTTTTCCGTAAGACAGGCTTTGCATTCTCCGCAGAGGATGGCGCCGCTGCGGCATTTTTCCGCCGTCTCGTTTATTCTGGCATCGTCTTTCTCGAAGAGATAATAAAAGTACTTGAAAACCGCGCAGACCTCCGGGCTTCCCCCTTTCTGCCTCTGCTCCTCCACGGAGACGCATCCTCCGGTGAACGCCCTTCCGACTTTCTTTTTCACAGTTTTGGGGGAATCCGTCGTGTATATGGTGGCGTTCTCGTCGGACGAGGACATTTTATCGGCGCCCGAGAGCGCGGGGAACATTTTGCAATAAATCTGAGAGGGCTTGGGATATCCCAGTCCCGGCGCGACGTCGCGGGTAACCCTGAAATGCGGATCCTGATCGATTCCGCAGGGAATGAGCACGGGAATCTGCTCCCCGCATTCCTCGGTCGGAAGAAACGCGGGAACCGACTGAAGGGTGGTGTAGAAAATCTGGCCTATATGAGTGGAATCGTCGAAACCGAAAACCGCCTTGGCGGTGCTGAACGTGACTTTTTTGGAGACTCTCAGCGCAATCGGATAAAGCACATCTATGTTTTTCGTATTCAGAATGATTCTGGTTTTTTTCGGATCGAATCCCAGCGCTATGAAATCCAGGGCGTTCTCGTATGCCATCGCGGACGTGTCAGTGAGATCCAGCTTCTCTTTGAACAGGAATTTCTCGTCATCGGTCATCTGGAACAGCATCTCCGTTCCGAAGGTATCCTGGACCCATTTGTTGAATATCCACGGCATCAGGTGGCCCAGGTGCGTATTTCCAGACGGCCCCCTGCCCGTGTACAGGACGAACCTTCCGCCGTTGTCATACCGATCCAGAATCTGGACCAGATCCCTGTGGGAATAGAAGATTCCGCGGTTAATCATGAAATGAAGAGGTCCGTAACGGGATAATCTCTGCTTCAAAGCATCGTCGATGGGGGCAGTGCCGAACTGCTGCTGCAGCCTGTCGTAATCTATGTCGCCGGTAACCTCCCACGGCGTAACCTTGAAATCTTCGGCCATACAGGCGGCTGATGCGCACACAGATAATTAAGTTTGGTTCCCGCCGCAAATGAACAGGGCAATAACTGAACGCTCCGCCGGGGGCAGGCCGCGGCACGGATCGGCTGAACCGCCCGTGACACATAACAGACGGTTTCAGACAATGTATGATTTCGTTCTTTTCATATCGGTTACGAGATCCGGATTGCCGTCGGCTTTCATCGCATCAGCCAGAATGCGGGCTTTGGAAGGATCCTCGATAAGCAGCTGCAGCTCGTCTTCCGTGATGCCGACAAACTGGATAAATTCCGTCTTTCCGCAAACGCTTGTCTGGGTCTCCGCTTCTGTGTAGTATACTGCCATAAGCGCCGTTATCCTGGAGTCTGTCCCCGTATGCAGCGGCGACCCGTTTCCCTCCGCGAAGTGATACGGCTCGAAATATTTATCGGACTCGTAAGTGTATCTGGCCAGATTCGAAAGCACCTGCATCGCCCACATACAGTTCTTCGTTTCGGCTTCTTTCAGTTTGATGGTCATCTCGTAGCCCCAGCCGTTCCATTCCCCTCCGAACGCCTCTTCTTCGCCGTACAAAAACGTCATGCCGTAGGTTACGATGTGCTTGTACCCCTTGGGAGAAGTATAAACCGAATAACCGTCAAGGTACTCGTCCCCTCCGGAAACAGCACGTTCCGTCAGTTTTGTCACAAAATGATCCGGTTCCTGCCCGGGATACAGTTTTTCAAAAGCGGCATCTATAGCGTCCCATCCGGGAGCGTATCCCTCCTCTTCCACGAGCCTCAGAAATTCCTCTTTATCCATATTCACTCCCGTTCGCAGGGACGTATTCTGAAAATAAATCTGTTTCCGCACTGCGCATTCTGTCCGGCAACTCCGGACTGGTTCCGGACTGGTTCCGAACTGGTTCCGAACTGGTTCCGAACTGAATCGGCGAAGTACTGCAGAACAGTAAATAACTTCTCCGGGCCGCAGATCATTTTCCCGTGCAGAAAGAATACAAAAACATCCGAACAGAAGTCTCAAAATGTACAGATAATTCCGCAGCAGGCGGCCGCAATAACTAATTTTAAATATAGCACTCCCATGCAGAGTTTACTCGGTGAAATACATGGGAAGAATAAGACCCACCTATATCAAAAGGGTGTCCATCGATCTGGTCAACAAATATCCCCAGGCGTTCAGCAAGAACTTCGAGGATAACAAGGAGATGGTCAGTTCCCTTACTGATGTTTCGTCCGTGACGATGAGAAACAGGATCGCCGGTTACATCACCCGCTACCTGTCCCGTCCCGAAGCATGAGACAAACGCCTTAAACCCTTGTGGTTATCGAAAAACGCCCGCGTGGGGTAGCTTGGATATCCTGTGAGATTGCGGATCTCTTGACCCGGGTTCGAATCCCGGCGCGGGCACCAT
>JAEEKU010000054.1 GCA_016282555.1 Methanomassiliicoccaceae archaeon | reverse complement strand
GATGGCCAAAACAGGCGTTCTCCTTCAGAGATCCAACTCGGTGGAGTCTATAAGCCACGTAGACACCGTGTGCATGGACAAGACGGGGACCATCACCACCAACAAACTGAAATTCGAATCGGAGTTTTTGTTCGCCGGCAGCGAAGAGGCGCATAAGATCATCTCCGTGTTCGCCGCGGCCACCGGAAGCAAAAACCGCACGGTGGGAGTTCTTTCGGAGCATTACGGGGAGCTTCCCTCGAAACTGCTGGAAGAGGTGCAGTTCACTTCCAAGAGGAAATACAGCGCGGTCCGGGCGGAGTATTCGGGGGAGGAATATTCCCTGTTCATGGGCGCCTGGAGCGTTCTGTCTCCGCATTGCGCCGATCGGGAGAAGATCGCGGAGATCGTCGATGCCGAATCCCGCAAAGGTCTCCGCACGGTCGTGATATGCAGGGGAAAGGGCAGCCTGTACAGCGGGGAGGAGCCCGTCATTCCGGAACTTGAAGCGGTCGCGGCCATATCCATCAGGGACGAAATAAGAACCAACTGCAGGGAGACCATCGGCGCCTTTTTCGATAACGGAATGGATCTCAAAGTCATCTCCGGAGACGATCCGGCCACGGTGGATGCCATGTTTTCGCTCGCCGGCATCCCCGGAAACAGAAATCTGATTACCGGCCCGGCGCTTTCGGAACTCTCCGGAGAGGAAAAGGAGAAAGCCGTGCTGGAGTCGAACATCTTCGGGAGAATGAAGCCCGAGGATAAGGAGGAAGTCATAGATATTCTGGTCAGGAACGGCCGTTACGTCGCCATGATCGGAGACGGCGTGAACGACGTGAAATCCCTTAAAGCGGCGCAGGTGGGAATTTCTCTGGAAAGCGGCTCCAACGCCGCCCGGGGAGTTTCCGACATGATACTGGTCAACGATGATTTCGCCGCCCTTCCCAAAGCCGTCATAGAGGGGCGCCGCACCGTCTCCGGCATGCGTGACATCCTCAAGCTGTATCTGACCCGCAATTTCGCTCTTGCCCTGATGATAGCTTTCGTGTACGTCATAGCAGGATATGTTCCAGTGATCCCGGTTCAGAATATGTTCTACGCGCTGCTGTCCGTATCCGCGGTCGCATTCTTCATGACTCTGTTTTCCAAACCGATCCAGACCAAAGGTCTGATTCTTCCCGATGTTCTTAAATTCGCGATTCCGTCGGCCGTTTGCATAACCGCTTTCGGGCTGGTGTTTTATGCCGCGGTCTGGATCGGCGTCGGAAACGGAATGATAGTTCCGGATTTCGAGAGTATGGCGTCAATCGCCGGCTTTTCCGATACCTGCGATTTTATAGAATATATGTCGTGGTCCGGCTCTCCGGTAGAGGAGATATGCGCCAGATCCGCTCTTCTTCTCTTCGTTACGCTCGCGGGACTGGGACAGATCATGATGGTTTCTCCGTATTTCAGATTCCTCTCGATCGACGGAAAGACGAACAAGAGTCTCGTCCCTTGGTTCGTCATCATGCTCGTATCGGTTGCTCTGATCGCGATCTTCATCTGGTTCCCCTGGGGGCTTCTGTATATAGTGAAAATGGTGATTTTCCCGGCGGAAATATACGCTCTGATGTTCGTTATGCTTTTCATATGGTTTTTCACGGAAAAACACATACTCAGCCGCGGATATATGGGCGGGCTGTCAGAGTTTTTCAAGAGGAGGTATTTAAATAAACTGGAGAAAGAGTATCTTAAAGACAGGAATTCCGGGAAACGATCCGGGAGACGCCGGTGCGGAGCGCGGGTTCGAATGTTCGTACACGTCCGGCGGAGGCATGGAGGGAGGCCGGAGCGATTTCGAACTGGTTTCCGATCTCAAGGGATGCAATCAGCTGTCTTATTATCATACGGATTACAACGGAGCTCCGGTTTTGGAGGGCAGAGAGGAGGTTCCGGACGAGTTTCTGAACAGATTTATAGAAATATACAGGAAATACGACATGGATCACTGGGACTCTTCGAAAATGAAAAAATCAGAATACATCGTTCTGGACGCTCCGTCCGTCAGCGTTCATTTCCGCCTCGGGAAGAATACCGCCAGTTTTTATTCCGATACGGAGTACCCCGGGGGATCGTACGTACTGAGCGACGTCTATGATGAATTCCGCAATTATATTATTAAGGGATGATGCGATTCACTCTCAGGCGATTCATATGGGATTGTTCGATAATCTGAAAGACAACATAAAGAAAACCGTTGACGGCGCCACCGGCTCCGGATCGAAATCCGTGGATATCGTTTTTCCGAAGCTTCCCGACAACTTCGAGGAATTCAAAGCGCTTCCCCAGGCGCAGCTGTCATCGGAGTTCGACACTGCGGCTATGACCGTTCTCGCTTTCTGCTTCTACCCCCAGGATAAGAACATGTGCTTCGACATGCTCAACTATCTCAAAGGACCCGAGAAAGTCTCCGAGTATCAGAAGTCGTTCATAGCCGATCGCTTCAGAGACGGGGATTACGTGCCGAGATCCTACTTCAAGGGAGCGGTTCCCGGAAACGATTACGTTCCCAGCGAGCCTTACACCATCACCGTATTTTCCGATCCTTACAGTTACGATAACGAAGGATACGCGAAGCTCAACATAAGATCCGGCGGAGCCGACAGCCCCAGACAGGTGACCCTCAGAAAAGCCAAAGACGGAAAGTGGTACCTCTGGGAGCAGTTCATTCTCGTCGGCATACGCAAGCCCGAGAGCAGCAACCCCTGGGCCTGATTTTCAAACCGGGCCCGCGCGGGTCCGTTCTCGCTGTTTTATTATAAACGAAGTGCAGGTCGCGGACGCTATCAGGTTTCCCTCTTCGGAGACG
>JAEEKU010000005.1 GCA_016282555.1 Methanomassiliicoccaceae archaeon | reverse complement strand
TCTGGATCCGGACTGCGGGGGCCGGCCGGGGGTCGCGGAAAGCACTCTCAGGCTGTCCGAACTCGCCGCCCGCTTCTCCTGCCCGGTTTCCGCGGCGGCGGCAGCGGTGTTCGCGTATGCGGTCTCCCGTTTCACGTGCAGCCGGGACGTCGTGTTCACGGCCAGCGAGGAAGGGCGCCTGTTTCCTGTGCGCACGGACTGCGGCGGCAAAAGCGCGGAGGAGTTCGTATCATCGGTCAGTGGCGCTCTCCGCAATGCGTCAGCTGCCGGAGCATCCTTTTCCCAGGAGGATTTCGAACACTACGATATAGGCCAGGACGTGGTTTTCGGAGAGCCGAGGACCGGAGACAGGATCAATCTTTCCTTCAGCAGCGACGGGGATTCCGTCCGTCTGTATCATTCCGCCCGCATTTAGGAGACTACGGCGGAGCGTTTCCTGGACGTGTGCGGGAGAATCGCCTGCGGCCTGATCGAGGGAAAGGACACGTCGTCGATAGACTATACCGGCAAACGCGATCTGGAGCTGCTGGACAAGCTCAACGACAATGCCGCGGATCCGGGCTTCCGCAATCTTTCCGAGATGTTCGAAAATACCGTATCCAGAGATCCCGGCGCCGTATTCTGCAGATATCTGGACAGGACCATAACGTACGCTGAGGCCGACAGGATCACCCGCGCGTTCGCATCGGAGCTCATCGAAGCGGGAACCGGCAGGGGGGACTGCGTCGTCATGGCCATAAAGAAATCGGAATGGTGCATGCTCGCGCCTCTGGCCATAGTCCGCGCCGGAGCCTGCTACGCATCGGTGGATCACCGCGTGCCCGACGAGATGGCGGCTATGATGATCAGGGAGACCCGCGCCGGAATAGTTCTTGTCGACGCGGATACGAGGGAGCGCATGGAGAAAGCCGCCGGGCAGTTCGGATGCAGGATCATAGACGTTTCCAGGTTCATGGAATCCGGAGCTTCGCGCGCGCTTCCGGAGGACATATCTCTCGATTCCATCGCTTACATCCAGTACACGTCGGGAACCACCGGCGTTCCCAAAGGCGCGGCCGTATGCCATGCCGGCGTCATCAACGCGGCCATAGACGACGAGCGCAGGTTCGGAAAACGCGGCAGATACTCCGCGATAGCCTCCACCCCGAGTTTCCTCGCGTTCCACGTGGAATTCTGGACCTGCGTGTATTACGGAAGGGCCGCGGTGTTAGTGCCCGACGATCTGCGCTACGACATCGCATCCCTGAACAGATTCTACTCGGAGAACGGGATCGACACGGCATTTCTGATTACCCCTCTGGCCAAATTGTACGCGTCCAACGTCGGGGAGACTCCGCTTAAAACGCTCAACATCGGCGGAGAGGCCACCGGCTGCTTCGAGTACGATCTGGACGTGGATCTCAGAGAGGGATACGGATGCACCGAGTTCGGATGCATCGCGGCCACGAGCGTCCGCGCGAGAACCGATCCGAGCAGCGTAGGGAGGCTGGCCTGCAATACCAAAGCGTACATTCTGGATGAGGAGGGGAGAAGAGTGCCGTACGGCGCCGCGGGAATCCTTCACGTTTCCGGCCCTCCCCTGACCAGAGGGTATCTTTTCCGCGATGCCGATAACGCGTCGTCCTTCCGCAGGAATCCGTTCTGCAGCGAGCCTGGATACGAGAGGCTGTTCCGCGTCGGAGATACCGCCAGATTCCTGCCGGACGGCACTTTGGCCATACTCGGGCGCAAAGACGGCCAGGTCAAGATCAGAGGATTCCGCGTGGAGCTGACCGAAGTGGAAGCGGCTATCCGCAGGTGCAGGGACGTGATCGACGTCTGCGTCACCGCCCCCAGGCTGGGAAGCGGAACCCGCAGCCTCGTGGCGTACATCGTGGGAAGGCGGCCTTTCGATCAGGAAGAGGTTGCGAAGATAGTCCTCGAAACCAAAGCCGCGCATCTGGTCCCGTCCTACGTCGTGAATCTGGAAATGCTTCCCGTAGGAAGGACCGGAAAGATAGACCGGAAATCTCTTCCGCTTCCGGAGTCCGCGGGCAGCGGGAAGAATCCCTCGGATATCCGGGAAAAGGTTATCTGCAGGCACATGTCCGAAGTGCTCGGAATCCCGGGAATCGGTCCGGACGACGATTTCATCCTTCTGGGGGGAGATTCTCTGAAAGCGGCATCGCTGGCCGCCGCGGTCTCCGCCGATCCGGACTGGCCCGGAAACATGAGCCTGAAGAGCCCGGATATAATGAGGCTGCGCACGCCGGGAAAGATGGCGGCGGGAGCCGGAGACAAACAGGAATGCCAGGTGAAATACACGTTCGATACGGGATGCCCGATGCCGGACGGAATGCTGAACTTCTTCCTCAGCGCCTCCGGGGATCAGGATTTTCTTTTGTCGTTCGCGATCGCGTCGGACGAATGGAAAGATCCGGATAAACTGAGATCCGCGGTCGAATCCGTAATCGATGCCCATCCGGTTCTGGGCTGCCGCTGCGAGATCCGCGGCGGGATTCCGTGGGCGGTTTTCGGGAATCCGGTGAAGATAGAATTCTCCGGCGGCGACCTTTTCGACGAGGTATCGGAACCGTCGGATCCGATAGACATACGCGGGGAAGCGATGTCCAGATTCAGGATTTGCAGGGACGGGGACGGCTACGGGGTGCTGGTCGACGTCAGCCACATAATATTCGACGGATTCTCCCTGAACCCTCTGGTAAAATCTCTGAAGGACGCCTATGACGGCAAGGCTCTGGAAAGAGACGAGGGCGTTCTGAAAGCCTCCGCCCTGTCCGCCGCTGTGCGCGGAACGCCGGAATTCGAGAATTCCAGACGCATGATGCTCGGGGAAGTCATCGGAAAAGATTTCGCTCCGGTTCTGAAAGTTGCCGAACCAGGGAAAAGGGATCATATCCGCAGGGCGAACTCCGTCCTGAAAGAGCTGTCCGCCGGCAGGAGGATGGTGGAGGAGAGAGCGAAATCGGCGGGGGTGTCCGCGGGAATGCTGCTTTCGGCCGCCTTCGGAATAGCCAGAGCCAGACACTCCGGCGGAAACGTATCGCTGTTCGCCCAGGTCCAGAACGGAAGGGGCGATCCGGATCTGGACGGAACCGTCTGCAACTATGCCAACCCGGTTCCGTTCCTCACGGATCTGAGCGCGGACGCGGAGATATCCGAATATCTTAGAAAATGCGCCGACCGCGAATACCGCTTCATGTCGGATGACCAGTATCCCATGTGGAAGCTCATCCAGGAGGCCGGGCTGTACACCGACGCCATGTTCCAGTATTTCCCCTACGGGGAGATGGCCGGATCCGTTCCGGGATGCGCCGTAACCGGCTGCGTCAAGATGGCTTTCGACGCGATAAGCAATTTCGAGGTCCTTCCCGACGGCGATCGGCTGATCATAGCAGTGATGCCCGGGCGGGAATGCGACCGCGGGGATCTGGCCGCGTTCCTGGAGAGGTTCGACGGCATCGTCTCCGGAATATGCTCCGCGGACAGGCTGTCGGAGCTCTGACGCCGGCGTCGGCGCTTCACGGCGAGTTCCGTTTCTATAACGAAAAGTCCGCGGCCGATGCAGTCCGGCAGATCCCTGCCGCCCTCCGCGGTCACGGCCGAGCCGTCATCGAACACGAACTCCGCCGATTTCTCCGGCACCTGTCCGGAATCCCTGTCCGGGAGTCCGGTCCACGAGAGCATCCCGCAGGACTGCACGATTAATTTGAGTTTAGCCACGGTGTCCGCGTCCGCCGGTTTCACGCTCTCGTATTCCCGGGATCCGCGACGGGATATCTTTCTGACGGTTCCGGTCCCGTCTTCGTTGATTGTAAGCACCGACCGGGTGCATCTGCCGATGCTTTTTTCAGAGAAGCGTATCTCTTTCAGTCCGGAGACGTCCTTAAGCGGGACCCTCTCCTCTTTCATGAACGATCCGAACAGTTCTTTCAGGCGGAGGGCTGTTTCGTATGAGATAACCGGCTCCCGGTTGTTCGAAAAGCTTATCTTCTCTCCGCCGGCGTACTTCGCTCTGACGCTTCCGCCGAGATTCTCCGGAAGGCCGTTGGTAAAGGAATGGAACCCGTTGTTCCCGGCCAGACCGGTTTCGTTCACCAGTTTCACGAGATCCGGCATCACGTTTCTCTTCACCGCGGCCAGCGCCGAAGTTTCGTCCTTCCCGTTCGATTCCGACATGAATACCAGGGAGCCATTTGCGGTGCGCGCCGCGAAAACGGACATATGGCGGATATTCCTCTCCGTCCCGGAAAAAAATTGGAAAACCGGGCCGGGGAACGATGATTCGGCATAAAACGACAACATATCCCCGGATTCGATCATTACAGGGGCGTTTCTGACACGGTACGCGGAGGTGCCGCCGTACATCGCCGGATCGGCGCTCTCCAGTATCTCGATGTCCTCGTCCTGTTCTCCGTCTTTCCGTCCGCCGGGCATGGTAACCGGGGCGGAATCGGCGGATGAGGCGATATTGTTTTTGTTCCCGCCCGGAGAAAATACTATACGGGAAAGAGCCGGCGGATCGTCTCCGCCGTAAAGAGTTCACTTAGACCATTTAGGTTTCATTCCGGAATAGGCCAGAATGCAGAATATCGCTATCGTTACTACCGCGCACACGGCAGCATAGAGGGCGGCGGATCCGCTGGGCTCGCTGAATCCGGTGGATTCGTACTTCAGATCGATGTAGAATCTTCCGTCGGCTCCGGACGGGGGATCGGTTTCGAACGTGAATTCCCCGGTCGTTTTCATGCTTCCGGAATACGTCTTCGACAGATCGTACGGGATGCCGTTCTCCATCACGTAGCATACAACGTCCTCTCCGTAGTTGTCTTTAGCTTCGGTTATGCGGATCGTGAAGCTGTCTCCGGCTTTCACGAAGAATCCGGCGGGATACGGCATGATGATTCCGCCGGCGAACTGGCTCTTGTCGGTTATCTCGCTGTCGCTCTTCACCGTGATGGGAACGTTCACGGCGATGTTCTTCGTCGCGTAGTAGATTCTTACCATCTCTCCAGCTCTGAGGTTTCCGGAATCGTCGGCGGGAAGGGTCCCCTCGCGGTCGTTCAGACACTTCTCGAACGCGTTTATAGCCTCGGTGTTGGACGCTTTGTAATAGAAACAGTCGCTTCTGATGATCGTTCCGCTGATCCATTTGTAATCCGTCGACAGGATGTACGAATCCGACATTCTGGCCGTGCCGGAGTCGGCGTCCGATTCGTCCGTAACGGCGGGAACGAGGACTATGGCCAGCATCAGAAACGCTATGGCCGCGGTTCTGAATCCTGACATCACATCTCCCTCCTTTTTATCCTGATGTATCCGAGAAGCAGGAATCCTGCCGTCCAGGCTATACCTATCAGGAGCATGAGCCAGGTCGCGGTGAGATCCATGTTTCCGAGGATCACCATTCCCGCGGAGCCGGTCATGGACGCTCCGAGTATTCCCAGCGCCGCCTCTCCGAGGAACATCGGCAGGAGAGTAAGAGTGTAATTATCTGTCTGGCTGCAGATTATGACGACGATCAGCGGGATTATGAAGCTCATGAGAGCGAACGGGAATATGGAAGATCCCTTTTTGGTGAAGCATCCGATGCAGTAGGCCGTGGCGGAGTAAGCCATCACCCCGACCAGCGTGAGCAGGATGGATGATGTTATCAGATCGGGAAAGATGGTGTCGTAATCCTTCAGGGCGGTAGCTATGGCCATGCTGTAGGCGAACATGAATATCCCCAGGCACATAACGAACCCGGCCAGATACTTTCCGAAGAAGAAGGACGCTCTGGACATGGGCATGGGAATGTTCATGTACGCGGTTCTCTCCTTGAACTCCGAGGGCATCTGGGTTCCGCACATTATCGAGGTCATGAGCCCGAGCATCAGCGGGAGGAAGAACAGAAGGCCGGCGATCTTGGTGGTCGAATAGCCGGTGCTGTATCCGAACGTGCTCAGAATATCGATGAAATCCGGAGCCAGAAGCGCTATTATCGGGATCAGAAGGGCGGTGAACAGCAGGATGTACGTCCATTTCATCTTGGAGAAGAGCTTCATCTGAACCATGAAGACTTCCAGCGTCTGATGCAGGACGGATTTTATCGAATAGACGGAATCCCTGTGGGCCTCCTCGTCCGTAGCCGAATATCCCGTTTCGCGCCAGGTTCCGGATTCTTCCCTTTCCGGCTCCGGCTCTTTTGTTTTTTCCGAAGGCGGCGGGGCGTTCCCGGAGATTCTGGGGTTGAAGAAATCCCCTATGCCGGATCTCAGGCTCATGATCCCTCCTCCGTCATTTCCATGTACATCGATTCCAGGGTGGCCCCCTTCTCGTTAATCCAGAGGACTCCGGCGCCGCTTTCGAACATGGCTCTGGTGACCTCTGCCTGCTGATCAGGCGTTCCGTCGAATTCGATGACGACGGTGTTGTCTCCCTTATGCTCGGCAGACCGGACGCCCTCCATTCCGGACACCGATGACAAGGTCTCTTCGGATACCGGCCTGACTGTTCCTACGAGGAGGGTCACGCCCTTTTTCACGCTTCCGCGGACCAGCGTCGCGACGTCTCCCGAAGCGATGACTCTGCCGTCTCTTATCATGGTGATCGATCCGCAGAGCTCGGACACCTCGCTGAGAATGTGCGTGCTGATAAGCAGAGTCCTGTCCTTCGATTTCAGATTCTGGAGGACTTTCCTGGTTTCTACCATCCCTCTCGGATCCAGACCGGAGGTGGGCTCGTCCAGGATGATTATCTCCGGATTGGGGAGAAGAGCCTGCGCGAGGACGATCCTCTGGCGCATCCCCTTGGAGAATCCGCTGATCGTTTTGCCTCTCCAGTCCCACATCTTCACCTGCTCCAGAACGTCGCGGGATCTTATCGCTATCTCCGCCTGATCCATTCCGTACATCTTTCCGGTGTAGGTCAGGATCTCCGCGGGCGTGAATCCCGGATAAGGTTCGGGAGTCTCTATGACGCACCCGACATGCTCCATCGCGTGCCTGTGGTCTTTTATGTCTATCCCGGATATGCGGACGGTTCCGGAAGTCGGCTGGAGAAGGCCGGTTATCGCTTTCAGGGTGGTGCTTTTCCCCGCCCCGTTGGGACCTACCAGCCCCATGAACTCTCCTTTTCTGACTTTCAGGTTGATATCCGATATCGCGGTAAAACTGCCATACGTTTTCGTGAGGTTCTCGGCCTCTATGGCTATTCCGCCGTCCATGGCCGGCCATTACGTCAGGATTATATATAACAGGATGAAGCCGTCATTCCGGCGGGGATAAGTTACCGGGAACCTACCCCAATCAATATATCCGTAGTGGGGAGATACCCTGCCTGATGTCCAAATTGAAGGTGAGAGATCTGATGACCACCCAGGTGGTTACGCTTCGGCCTGCTGACACTATCAAGAAGGCCGCCATCAAATTCGCGGTCGACAACATTTCCGGAGCTCCTGTAGTCGATAACAGGAACCACCTTCTCGGCATCGTCAGCGAGAACGACATTCTGCGCATACTGTACAGGTACCAGCTCGGTCTGGACAAGCAGAACGCCGGGTCCGTGATGCTCGGATCGTCCATGGATTCCGGCTCGGAGACCGACGAGCTCAACAGGATCTCCGAGGAGATATCCAATATGACCATCGGGGAGATTATGATTCATACAGTTCTCACCACGAGCCCCGACGCCCTCATAATGGAGGTTCTGAAATCCATGATAGAGATGGACGTCAACCGCGTCCCGGTAGTCGAGAAAGGCGTCGTAATCGGGGTAATCTCCAGATCCGACATCGTTTTTGCCCTGTACAAAAGAAAGGTCTGATCCATGATGGAGGTGCACGTTCTCGCCAGCGGGAGCGACGGAAACTGCACCGTGGTCGAATGCGACGGGGAATCGGTGATCATAGACGCGGGACTCAGCTGCCGCACGCTGATGTCCTACATGGACTGCGAGGGGGTCGATCCCGGCACCGTAAAGGCGATTCTGATCACTCACGAGCATTCGGATCACGTGAAAGGAGCGGGGCCTATGGCGCGGAAGCTGGGGGTTCCGGTCATGTGCACCATGGGAACTTACAACGCTTCGTCAATGGGGAGCGTGGATTTTGTCCCTTATTCCCTGAGAGGAAGTTTTTCCGTGGGCCCTATGAAGATCACTCCCCTTCCGACCTACCACGACGCCGCGGAGCCCAACGCCTTCTTCCTGGAGAGCGATCAGGGAAAAGTCGCGGTCATAACGGATACCGGAAAATTCGATCACAGGCTGGAGCATGCTCTCGGCGCCTGCGACGCGGCCGTCGTCGAAGCCAATTACGATCTCACGATGCTGAGGAACGGGCCGTATCCCGTATCTCTGCAGAGGCGGATAGAGAGCGACACCGGGCATATGTGGAACCGGGAGACCGGAAAAGCTCTCAGCCGCACCGGGGCAGACGGGAGAAAGATATTCCTGGCTCATCTGAGCCGCACCAACAACGAGCCGGATATCGCCAGGGAGACGGTTGCGGAAATCACCGGAATAAAGCGTTTCAAGATCGATTGTCTCGAATTCCAGGGCGACACGAGAACGTTCAAGGTATGATTGCCGCTGTCCTGCCGCTGGACCGTTTCAAAGAGTAAGTCAAAATACGTTTTTTTCAATTCCTTTCTCATGGATGATATGCCCGCGGTGGTTGAATGGCTGCTGGAAGGCGCCGGGAAGGATTCGGAGATGTCGTCCCGTCTGGCGTCCAGAATGGACGAATGGTCCCGTTTCTTCGGCACGGACGAGGAGACGATCGCCTTTCTGGCGGAGGCGTCCGGAGACGGGGATCACGACGCCCAATGCATGATGGGGCTGGCATTCGAGCACGGACTGGGGGTCAGCCCCAGTCTGAGCGAAGCCATAAGATGGTACGGGATGGCCGCCGATGCGGGAGACGGGTTCGCCCGGGAGCGCGCCGGAAGCCTCTGCCAGATGCTGGGGTTCGAGGACGGGTACTACAATGATCTGGACCTCTATGCTCTGGGCGCGGGATACGGGAACGCGTTCTGCCTTTAGATGACGGCGCTGAGATATGAGAATCAGGGGACGGCAGAATCCTTAAGGAAAGCGTCGGAGCTGTACCGGGAGGCCGGAGACAGAGGCAGCGCCATGGGATACCGCTGCCTGGCGAATCTCTACGAGAACGGGAAGGGCGTCCGCCAGTCCTACAAGAAGGCGGCGGAATACTACGGCAAAGCCGCCGCAATGGGGCTGGATGTGGCGCAGTGCGATCTGGGCTACCTGTACGATCACGGCCTGGGCGTCGCGCAGTCTTATGAAAAAGCTTTCGAGCTGTATTCCGAGGCGGCGGCAAAGAAGTATCCCAGGGCCATGAACAATCTGGGTCTCCTGTATTTCAGCGGGCTCGGAACAGAGAAATCCTACGAGAAGGCTTTCGAACTGTTCGAAGCGGCAGCCAATCAGGGGGATGCGGACGCGGCCAATAACGCCGGCATGATGTACCAGCACGGCCTGGGCGTCGGGCAATCGTACGAGGAAGCGCTGCGCTGGTATTCTGAAGCGGTGGATCAGGGCAACATCAGGGCGCAGTGCAATCTCGCGTCCATGTACGCGGACGGGGAAGGCGTCGGGAAGTCGTACGGAAAAGCTGTCGAATTGTATACCATGGCCGCCGATCGGGGGGATCCGCGCTCCCAGTATCTTCTGGGCGGGATGTACCGCAGAGGCGAGGGCGTGGAGCAGTCATGCGAGGAGGCCGCCGGATGGTACGAGAGCGCGGCAGAAGGCGGGAACGAGGACGCCTGCTTCGAACTGGCTGTTATGTATTTTGACGGGGAAGGCGTGGAGCAGTCGTACGAGAAAGCCGCTGAATGGTACAGAAAAGGCGCCGAATTAGGAGATCCCAGGTGCCAGAATAACCTGGGCTCCATGTACGAAGACGGCGAGGGCGTGGAGCAGTCGTACGAGAAAGCGGCCGGGCTTTACGAGAAGGCCGCGTCCCGGGGGCACGTCACCTCCTGCTACAATCTGGGGAGGCTCCTTCGTACGGGAGAAGGGACGGAGAAGTCCTATGAGAGGGCGATCCCCCTGCTGGAAGAAGCGTTCGATGGCGGAATGACGGACGCCTCCAGCGAACTGGGTATAATCTACGAGGACGAGGACTGGCCGGGCCATTCCGATGCCAGAGCCGCTGAATGGTACAGGAAAGGTGCCGAGCTCGGAGATCCCCACTCGCAATTCTGTCTCGCTCTGATGTTCTTGCACGGAAAGGGCGTGCCAGAATCCGAAGCGGAAGCCTTCGAATGGTTCTCCAAAGCGGCGGAACAGGGCCATCTCCCCGCCCGGAATAATCTCGGATACATGTACGAGAACGGGCTGGGCGTGAGCAAGTCTTACGAAAAAGCCGCCGGATGGTATCTGAAGGCCGCGGAAGGGGGCCATGCGCTGGCCCAGCTTCACATAGGGCGCCTCTGCGAGCAGGGGAAAGGGGTTCCGCAATCCCTGGAGGAAGCGAAGAGATGGTACTCGGAATCCGCAAAAAACGGCAACGAGGATGCCGAAACCGAACTGAAGCGCTTTTCATGATCTGGCTGCCGGGATTTTTCCGGACGGTCCGCAGAGGCCGGGAGCGGGAGGATCACTCGGTTATGATTACCGCGACGGCCTTTCCGGATTCTATGAGGGCATCGGCCATCAGCCTGGGTATTGTGACGACGTCCTCCTTCTTCAGGGAGTAATTTCTGGACGGGCCGGCGAACTCGGGAAGATCCTCGAGAATCACCACCGGAACCGGCTCCATCGGATCGTACGGTGCCGTATCTTCCGGGGGAAGTTCCTCTGTCACAGAGGGAAGTTCTGCAGGTTTTGTAGTAAGTTCTCCTGATTCCGGGGGAAATTCTTCCGGCTCCGGAGGGAAATCGTCCTGCATCCCGGGAGAGTCCAGAGGATCCGGTATATCGTCTTCGGGAAACTCCTCCGGAGGATTCTCGCGCGGAGGGGGCTCCGGAGGCTTCTCCGGCTTCCGTTCCGGTTTCTCCTCGAACCCGGGAATCTCGTCCAGGTGGGTGGCCACCGTTATTTTCTTTCCCCTTATGCGGTCCAGTTCGGACAGGTGGTTCTTTGCCGCGGCCAGAATCTCTCCGTAGTATTTTTTCTCCTCGTCCGTCAGCTCGTCAGACGGATTTCTGGAGCCCAGCGCGCCAAGGAGGGCGGCGTCGCTGATCTTCTTGGTTCTTATGCGGATTACCTCTTTGCAAAGGCGTTCCGCGGTTTTCTTCCTGTGCTCGGCCCCCTCGCAGAGAACCGAATCAGGATCGATAGCGAGCTGTTTTTCGTATTCCCCGCGTAAACTGGACAAAAGCACCGCCGAGGCTCTGAAAAAATCCCGGCGGATATCGGACAGGGACGTGCTGTTCATCTCGACTCTGTATATTTCGGACAGCTCGTCGAAAGTCATGCGATCCAATGCCGGGCTCATGTTCCGGCCTATGTGCGGAACGATAATTAATGTGTCGTTCGCTGAAAATATAAGTCCGTGAGGAGATAAGGGGAGCGCAATGAAGGTCGCCGAAGTTTCCAGAAAGCGGGACGGATGCTTAGAAGTAGACGTCTCCGTCTCCCCGCGTTCCGGAAAATCCGGTCTGGACGGATTCGATCAATGGAGGAAGAGGATGATAGTGCGCGTAAAGGCTCCTCCGCTCGAAGGAAGGGCCAACAAGGAGGTGGAGGATCTTTTCCGCAGCATAACCGGAATGAGATCCCAGGTAGTTTCCGGGCAGACGTCCAGGCAGAAGACGGTGGCCGTTTACGGCGATCCCGGCCGCGCGGAGGAGGCGCTTGATCATGCGGCAGCCCGATATCTTCGAGGAGAAGCTGGGGCAGATCAGGAAAGTGGTGGACGCTCTCAACGAGCGCAAAGGCTCCGTCATACTGGTGGAGGGCCGCAAGGACGAGATCGCGCTGAGGAACGCGGGAGTGGACGGAGAATTTATCCACGTACAGAGCTTCGGAGGGCCGATCAGGGCGTCGGAATACGTCAGCGAAACCGGGAAAACCGCTGTGATCATGACCGACTGGGACCGGCGCGGGAATCTGCTGGCCGAATCCCTGGAAACCAATCTCGCGGCTCTCGACGTCAGGTACGACACCAGGCTGAGAACCGAACTGGCTTCCGCGTGCAGAGCCTACGCCAAAGACGTGGAGTCCTTGGATTCCGTGGTCGCCTATCTCGGGAGGGAGGACGCGTGCCAAGACGACGGATGCCTGATCGTTCTGGAGGGGATCGACGGATCCGGGAAGAGCTCGATGTGCGCGGCGATAGCGGCGGAGCTCAGGAAAGAGGGCAAGACGGTGGAGACGACGGCGGAGCCCACTCACGTCCGCATAGGCTCGCTGATACGCTCCGGCGCGTTCGGAAACATCTCCCAGATGACAGAAGCTATTCTCTTCACCGCGGACCGCAACGATCATACTGAAAATATGAAAAAATGGATCTACGACGGGAAGATCGTGATCTGCGACAGGTATTTCGCGTCCACCGTCGCGTATCAGTCGTCCGGGCTCGACGGCAGATCTCTCGACAGAAGCGTTCTGCTGAGGCTCAATTCCATGTTCACCGGCATCCCCCGTCTGACTCTGCTTCTCGATTTGGATCCTTCAGTCTCCGCCGGGAGGATAGCGTCACGCGGAATGCCGGACCGGTACGAGAACATCGAGTTCCAGCGCAGGGTCCGCGCCGAATACCTGAGGCTCGCGGGGGAATTCGGATTCAGAATCGTGGACGCCTCCGGAAGGCCGGAGGAGGTTCTGGAGCAGTGCATGAGCGAGATAAAGAAGGTGTTATAATCCATCCGTCCGAAGAGATATTCTGCGAGAAGAGCACGAAGCTCAGAGGGAAGAAGATCATTCTGGGAATAACCGGGAGCATAGCCGCGTCCGAGTGCTTCGGGCTGATAAGGGAGCTGATACGCCACGGCGCGGAGGTGTTCCCGGTGATGTCGGATTCCGCCGTCTCCCTGGCGGCTCCGGATTCCATAGAGTTCGCCAGCGGGCATCCCCCGGTTACTTCCTTGACAGGAAAAACGGAGCACATCGCGCTCACGGGAGAATCGGACATGCTTCTGATCTATCCGGCCACCGCCAACACCGTGTCCAAAATAGCCTGCGGGATCGACGATACCCCGGTGACTTCGGTCGCTACCGTGGCGATAGGATCCGGGATTCCGGTCGCTTTAGCTCCGGCGATGCACGAATCGATGTACCGCAATCCGGCCGTATCGGAGAACATGAGGCGCCTGGAATCCATGGGGATAACGTTCATCGGCCCCCGCACGGACGGGGTGAGGGCAAAAGTCGCCTCCCGCGCGGAGACGGTCGAAACGGTCATCAGAATGCTGTCCGGAAAGAAACTCTCCGGAAAGAAGATTCTTATTATAGGAGGAAGGAGCGAGGAGTCTCTGGACTCCATGCGCGTGATAACCAACCGTTCCTCC
Source organism: Methanomassiliicoccaceae archaeon (assembly GCA_016282555.1). Lineage (GTDB taxonomy): Archaea > Thermoplasmatota > Thermoplasmata > Methanomassiliicoccales > Methanomethylophilaceae > Methanoprimaticola. The sequence goes on along the minus strand of JAEEKU010000005.1, from coordinate 3,597 downwards.
GGAAGGATGGCTTGCGCGCTCGCGGTACGTGCGTTCGAGGCGGGCGCGGACACGGAGCTCTGGATGGGGGGATGCGATACGGAACTTCCGGATTTCATTCCCGTGAGAAGGTTCTCCTCCGTTTCCGATCTTCTGAAAATGACCGGGGAAATAGATGCCGACGCGGTTCTGGTCCCCGCGGCTCTGGCCGATTTCGCTCCCGCGAAGGCTGATGGGAAAATACCCAGCGACGGGAGCATAACTCTGAAGCTGGATCCGGTGCCCAAGGTTCTGCCGGTTTTGTGCGGAAAATGCGGATTCGTTTTAGGATTCAAGGCCGAATCGGGGCTGCCTGAAAAAGAGTTAATCGAAAAAGCCCGCGGGCGCCTCCGGAAATACGGTCTTTCCGCGATAGTCGCCAACGACGTCTCCTGCGCCGGGAAACAGGATTCGGAGGCGGTTTTCATTACCGCAGATTCCGCCGAAAGAATATCCGGAAGCAAGGACGGCGCCGCCGGATACATTCTGGAGCGCGTCGCGGAGATGCTATGACCGAGGCGTTCTGCCCCGGGCACGTCTCCTGCATATTCAGCCCTTACAGGGATGCGGACATCATGCGCACCGGCTCCTCGGGAGTCGGCCTGAAGCTGGGGCTCGGGGCGCATGCCAAAGTGTCTTTCGCTGAAAAAACTGAGATTTATCTCGACGGAAAGCTCTCGGAAGCGCCGGTTACCGCCAGGGCTGCGGAACTCGTCGATCCCGGCGGGAATTTCCGCATAGAAATAAGGAGCGATCTTCCCGTGAGCCAGGGATTCGCCATGAGCGCCGCCGGGAGTATAGCCGCCGCGTTATGCGTTTCGGAGCTGGCCGGAAAAAGCCGCGAAGAAGCATACGCAGCCGCCCACAGGGCAGAGGCGGAGTGCGGAGGCGGACTGGGAGATGCAGTTGCGATAGCGTACGGATCCAGGGTTCCGGTGAGGACGGCGCCGGGAATGCCCCCGTTCGGGAAGGTCGAGGACTCCGGAATCCGGATGGAGAAGATCGTTCTGGCCGTTCTCGGTCCCAAGATGCCCACCGGAAAAGTATTGAGCGATGACGCGGCTGTTTCCGCGATCTGCCGCGAAGCCGCTTCCGCGATGGAGGATTTCCTCGGAGATCCTTCCGCGGAGAATCTGTTTATCTGCTCCAATGCCTTCTCCCGCAGGTCCCGCCTGAGGGGAAAACAGGTATCGGATGCCGTATGGAAACTGGCCGCTCACGGATACAACGCGGGGATGTGCATGCTGGGCAACAGCATCTTCACCGACGCCCCTGCCCGGGAAGTTTCCGGACTGTTTCCGGACGCGGAGGTTTTCAGCTGTCCTTTGACGGATAAGAAGCCGGAGATCATTCGTAAAGGGTGAACAGAACGTCGTCTCCCCCGACGTCGAACAGCCCGGTTCTGGCGCCGCAGTCCAGCCAGGCGTGCGCATAGTTCACGGAAGCGAAAGCCGTCACGTAGTCTCCCGTTTCTTTGAAATGCTTCGCATCGGAATAATAGCAGTTCGCCATTTCGAGATAGCTTTCCGCGAGCCTTCTGTTGAACGATTTCTCGGGCGGCGCGATTTTCAGCTTCGACAGAGCCCTTCCGGTTATATCGAGATATTTCTCCATTTTCTCTTCGGTTATTCTGTCGTTCAGTTCCATGAGCCCCGATCGGAATAGGCGTTAAATCCGTATCGGTGAAGAATCATGGATGTTTTGCATAAGGGTAAAATGATTAATCAATGATTCTGTACCCGATCGGTATGAATTCGGGAAAATGGATTATTCCGGCGGTTGCTGCAGTAATTCTGACTCTGGCGGCGGTCTCTTTTATTTCTGAAGATTCGGACGCGTTTTACGCACAAGGCGAGTGCGGTAAAGATGCCGAATATATTGTCCTTGGTGAAACGCTGACAATATACGGTACGGGCCCTATAATGGAAGAAAATGTGGATACTTTGAGGTATCTGGATCTCTATGAGTTTGATGATATTGCAGAGAACGTGAAAAGAATCGTAATCGAGGATGGTATCACTCGTATTGCGAATGGTGTTTTTTCTAATTACGCCCATGTTGAGACAGTGGAAATCTCGGATTCGGTCACATCGATCAGGCCTAATGCGTTTTCCGGATGCACATCATTAAAGGTAGTGACTTTGGGGAAAGCTGTTAAAACCATCGGTGACGGAGCATTTTCTGATTGTGTATCGCTCAGATATATCTCATTTCCCGATTCTGTAACGACTTTGGGAGAAAAGGCGTTTTTTAATTGCGATTCCCTGAACTCTGTTACGATATCCAGAAACATCAAGAGTATCGGCGACGGAGCGTTTTCCGGATGCAATTCTCTGGAATCGATCAAGGTTAATTCCCTTAACAAGTACTTTACGGTCGCTGACGGGATGCTTTTAACCAAGGACAAGACAAGAGTAATATCGGTTTTGGTATCCGCAGAGACGTTTTCAATCCCCGAATCAGTACTTTCAATCGGTAAGTCTGCGTTTTCCGGGTGCGATTCTATAACATCGGTTTCTGTCCCGGATTATGTAACGTCCATAGGTGCGAATGCATTTTCAGATTGTAAGTCGTTAAAAACTGTATATATACATGCTTCAGTCGGTTCTGTTAGTTCGTTATTCGAAGGATGCGGTTCGCTGGAAGCAATCCATGTTGATGAAAATAACGAATATTACTCTTCAATCGACGGGGTTTTGTTTTCAAAAGACGGCACGGTTCTGATTATGTATCCAGCAGCAAAATCAGGAGATTATACAATTCCGGGTTCTCCCGTACATATAGGGTGGGGAGCATTTTCCGGATGCACATCCCTGACATCGGTAACCATCCCGGGTTCCGTGACGGAAATAGAAACTTATGCATTTTCCGGATGCACATCCCTGACATCGGTAACCATCCCGGATTCTATGATCGGCATAGATATGTTCGCATTTTCCGGATGCACATCCCTGACATCGGTAACCATCCCGGATTCCGTGACGGTTGTAGGTGCCTATGCATTTTCCGGCTGTGAATCGTTAAAAACCGTATATATGTCTGCTTCAGTCGAGTTGATCGAATCATTATTCGAAGGGTGTAAATCGTTAGAAGCAATCAATATCAGTGAAGCAAATGAATATTATTCGTCAATTGACGGAGTGTTATTCTCAAAAGACGGTTCGGCTCTGATTATGTATCCAGCAGCAAAATCTGGAGGATATATAATACCAAATTCTGTCACTGAAATAAAGTGGAAAGCGTTTTCCGGATGCACGTCCCTGACTTCAGTGACTATTCCGGATTCCGTGGAATTTGTCGAATGGGAAGCATTTGACGGCTGCACATCCCTGACTTCAGTGACTATTCCGGACGCTGTGAGTGATATTTGTAGAGCTTTTAACGGCTGCACATCTCTTACCTCAGTAGACATTTCAGGGCCCATTACGAGTATAGGTCCGTCTGCATTTTCTGGTTTTACATCTCTGACTTCAGTAACTATTCCGGATTCCGTGACATCAATAGGATCTTATGCATTTTCCGGATGCACATCCCTTACATCAATAACAATTCCGGATTCCGTGACATCAATAGGATCTT
>JAEEKU010000053.1 GCA_016282555.1 Methanomassiliicoccaceae archaeon | reverse complement strand
GGAGATAAGGAACGGGGAATTGATCTATTACAACTCCGATGCCAAATACGCTGTATCCAAAGCCTCCAAAAGCCATTTCGTTCTGAGACTGGGTACGATTTACGATTTCGATCCGGATTCGATCCCTGCCGGCGAAGTGATAATGATCAGAAGGGAGCTCATCGGCAGAAATTCCGTTTTCAATCCGGAACCAGTGTTCTTCCTCTACACTCACGAGGGAATAAGCCTGAAAGAGTTCTCTTTCAGATCGTTCAGGATCCATTCCAACACCATCCTGTCGGCTTCCTGGATATCGGCATACGAGCTGAAAACTATCGACAGAAACAGGGACAGGACGGCATATTACGCGAGTCTGGGAAACACCTGGGCTCTCATGAGCATGTCCAAGAGATACTATTCCGGCGGCAAGGTTCCCAAAGACATACCGAAAGCGGCGGAGTTCATGAGGAGGGCCTCCGAAGATCCGTGCTCTTTCAAACCCAGACGCGAACTGGTGAAAATGCTCTGGAAAGAAGGTCTGGACGATGCTCTGCTTTACGAGACCCTGTCCTCGTTCCCCGCGAACAGTACGTTTTCTATGTTTTATATCGGGCGCATGTACCGCTCCGGAAGGTATCTGGAGAAAAATCTGTCCAAGGCCGCGGAGCTTCTCAGAATCGCGTACAGGAGAAAAGTCAAAGGCTCCGCCAAAGAACTGTACGACGCTCTTATTCAGATCCAGACTCCTGAATCCTATGCCGAGGCGTTCGCCGTCGCGGAGTCCTCCAGAGACGAGGATCCGGACATGCTTGCCCGTCTGGGCTCTTCGATTTATTACGGAAGAGGGACGGAAGAGAACAAGGCCATGGGAAGGGAGCTGATCGAGAAGGCGGCCTCCTCGGATTCCAAGTGGGCGCAGAAGCTCCTGTCGTCTCTGTGATAACATGTCCGCGGAATCGGCAGTTCTGGAGGCAGCTCTCAGGAAGGCCGCCTACGCAATCTCCGGAGATAACCGGGAAGCCCGCCTGAAAGATACGGATTCGGGCATGTTCGATATCGTAACTTCATCCGATCTCAAGGCGGAGAAAACGATAATAGATACGATCCTGTCGCATTTTCCGGGAGATGCCATAATCTCCGAAGAGACCAGATCCGATGCGGAGGAGACCGGAAGGTTCTGGGCAGTCGATCCCATAGACGGAACCGTCAATTATTCCCGCAGAATTCCGCTTTACGGAATCCAGATAGTTTTTTGCGAAAATCACGAGCCCAAGGCGTCCGGCATTTACCTTCCGGAGTACGGGGAATTGTATACCGCGGACGCGTCCGGCGCTTTCCTCAACGGGCGTCCCATCAGAACCGCCCGGCCGAGACCGCTCAGGGAATGCATCATGTCGACGGGGGATTTCAGCAGGAAATCGGAGTCGTTCAGAAAAGCGCAGGCGTCTCTGTTCTCTCGCTGCTACGATGACGTGGCCAGGTTCAAAGTATTCGGCGCCGCATGCACCGACTTCGCTTTCCTCGCATCCGGTCGCACCGATATCCATATCAGATTCACGAATAAGATCTGGGATTATCTTCCGGGGCTGTATCTTGCCGAGACTGCCGGCGCTGTTTATGACAGGAAACTCCTGAAAGAGAAGAAATGCCTTATACTGTGCTCGTCGGAGGAGGTTCTCGCGGAAGCGAAAGTGAAAATTCTTCCCAGCCTGCTTCCGTTTCTCCGACATCATCTTTTGCTGCCGCCGATCATGACGAGATAGGCCAGAAGCGCTTCGAGCTGGATCTTTTCGTTGCTTCCCTCTACGATGCGGAATTCGATCTCCCCGGTTTTGTCTATCAGCCTTACTTTTTCGGAGTCGGTAAGGCTGAGGTCGAAATAGGCGGAGTGCATCTGCCTTATGATATCCTGTCCAGAAAGCCCGAAATCTATCATCGTCGAATCGAGAAGATCCCTTGATTTTATGAAGTCTCCCTTCAGAGCGGCGTCCAGTATCCCGGAGATCGCTTTGGGGCTGGCGATACCCGCGGTCTGGTAAACCGTATCGAGATCGATCTTTTTCCCCAGAGACGCTGCTACCTGAAGGGAGTTTACCGCGCGCCTCATGTCTCCGCGGGATATTATCACCAGTCCTTTCAGGGCTTCTTCGTCGATGTCCACTTTCTCGGCATCGGCTATTTTTCTCAGGTAGCCGCCGATGTCTTCGGAGGTAAGGGGCTTGAATCTGAACACCGCGCATCTGGACTGAATCGGATCGATGATTTTTGAGGAATAATTGCATGAGAGGATGAAGCGGCAGATCCCGGAATATTTTTCCATGGTTCTTCTCAGGGCGGCCTGGGCATCCGAAGTGAGGGCGTCGGCCTCATCCATGAATATGATTTTGAATTCGGCGCCGCCGAGAGGGGCAGTTCTGGCGAACTCTTTGATTTTTCCTCTGACGACGTCTATTCCCCTTTCGTCAGAAGCGTTAAGCTCTATGAAGTTCCCCTTCCACTCGCCTCCGAACATCTCTCTGGCAAGCGCCAGGGAGCAAGTCGTTTTTCCGGTTCCGGCGGGTCCGGAGAACATGAGGTGCGGCATATTCCTAGATGCCACGTACGCTTTCAGTCTTTCCGAGACATGTTTCTGTCCGACCACGTCATCAAGTTTTTTAGGTCTGTATTTTTCCGTCCATATCTCGTTCACAGATGCCACCTTCCTCATGCGGCGGTATGCTCAATCGCTATAATAATTGTCGGAAGGAGTTTCGTCCGCGACGGATAAGATTTAACATAGTCCGGTCTTTATCCGTGTATGGAGATCCGTATCGGCGGCAAAAAGGCAGTTCTCGTGGCTGTCGACGTTCAGAATAAATTCTACACAGTCACCGAGGGGCTGAAGGAATCCGTCGACAGAAAACTCGGAACGATGAACCGCGCTCTCGATATTTTCCATGACGCCGGATCTCCGGTAGTTCTTCTGGCATACGATCCCATGAACGACTGCACATCCGATGAAGCGGACGATCCGGATGCCTTCGTTGACGGTTTGAGAATATCAGATTCCGATTTCATAGTGCATAAGAGCGAAATGAACTCTTTCCTCGGAACCAGGCTGGAACAGGTGCTGAGGCAGGCCGGCGCGGAGTCCGTGGTTCTGATGGGGCTGGTATCGCATTTGTGCGTTCTGGCTACTTATTTCGGCGCCCACGATCGCAATTTTTCCCCATATATTCTCGAGGGGGGAACTTCCGCCACCGACGAGGAGAACGTAAAGCATGTGGAAGCGATCTGCAGGACGGTATCCCTGGACGAACTGTCGGAATTATCCGGCAATTAAAACAGCTGTTAACATGTTTCAGAATCAATTGTTTTCCAGAAACCGTATTCTTTTCGGGCTCTGCATGATTTTTCTGATAACCTGTCTGGACGGAACAGTCGTCACTATCTGCGGAAAGCAGATAATGGAGGATATAGGCGGTCTGGAATACTACTCCTGGCTTAACGCGGGGTACGTTCTCTCCCAGACGGCTCTGATACCCATCGCAGGCAAAATATCGGATCAGTTCGGCCGCAAGCCGGTACTATACGCAGGCACGGCCGTTTTTGTTATAAGTTCTCTTACCGCGGCGATGTCTTTCAGCCCGCTGATGATGATATCATCGAGGATAATGCAGGGGATCGGCGGAGGCATGATCGTTCCGGTATCCAATGCGCTTATTGCTGATATGTACGGGCCTTCGGAACGTTCCAAAGTCATGGCATCCGTCAATCTCCTTTGCACCGCGGGGATGGCCGCAGGGCCGTTTATAGGGGGAATAATATCCGCCGTCGCGACATGGCACTGGGTTTTTCTGATAAACATCCCTCTGGCAGTTTTGTTTTTCGTATTGACGGCGGGAAAGTTTCCGTCTCAGAATATTGCCGGAAACCGCCCGAAAGTGGATTATTCCGGAATGGCAACTCTTACTACGGTAATTTTAGTTTCAATGCTGGTTTTCCAGTTTTCAGATTCTTTCGAGTATTATGCGATTGCGGCTGTTGCTGTTTTTATTCTGATGATGCTGATTCTGTTCTTCAGAATAGAAAAATCAGCGGAAGAGCCGGTTATTTCGATAAAGATGCTGAAAAGAAAGGAAGTGAAACTGTCTTCGGTTTTTCTCTTCTTCAACAATTTCGGTATGATGGGATTAATCACTTACATCGTTCTTTTCGCGATGTACGTGCTGCATCTGACCGAGATGGAATGCGCTCTGTTATGCATCCCGCTGTTCATCTCTATGGCCTTCCTGACGATCGTCAACGGCTTCTGTCTGCCGAAAACCGGTTACAGACTGTGGATCGTTTCCGGTTTCATGCTCATGGGGGTTCCCCTGATCCTTCTCTTCGTTGCGGGCGAGAGCATTCCGGCGGGCGTTGTAGCCGTCGCAGTCTCGGTTTTCGGTGCGGGATGCGGAACCCTTGGAAGCACGGTTTCCGTATATCTTCAGAATCATACTCCCAAGAGCGAGATGGGAATGAGCGTAGCGACGGTAAGCCTGATACGTTCCGTGGGGGCGACCATCGGCATGACCGTGTTCGCTTTCATCATCTCGTCCATGATGGACATGTATGTTTCCGGCTCGGAATACAAGGATGTGGCGGAGGCCGAAGGTCTTTCCGGCACCGGGCTCCTGAATCTGATCTCCGATTCTTACGAAGCGCTGTATCCCGGAATATCGGAAGCGATCACATCATTTTTCGCCGATTCGTTTACCGCCTGCGCCGCTATTATCGGAACTCTGTTTCTGATCCTGTCGGTCGCCGGACTGGCTACTGACTGCGGCTACACCGTATGCGAGGATCAGCGAGTCAGGATTTCTCTTTCAGCGACGAGATCATTTCCGTAACGCCGGCGATGAATCTTTCGGTCAGGGCGTCTATCGCTCCGCTGTCGAATTTTCCGGATGAAACAACCTGAAGCGAATACGAATCGCCGTCATCGGTCACTCTTATCCAGAGATCCGACAGAGGTACGTAATCGTCTTTGAGAAGAGGCTCTATCTCAATCGGGATCTTCTCCATTATTTCCGTGTCAATTTTTATGAAGTGTGCGAACTGCAGTCTGATTTCCCATTCCGCGCCCATATACTCATGAAGCTTCCAGTACGGATATTCGTCGTATGATACCGAACCCATGACATGGTCGGTCATCTTTTTAAGAACCTGCCCGACGGAGCGATCCCTGATCGCAACCGCCACAGGGAATCCTTTGGCGAACATTCCCACAGAACCGGAAACGTCGATATGGCCTCTTCCCTCCTCCGTTACGAAGAACAGGCATTTCTCTTTGCCGGTAACGTCTCTGAGAGCGTATTGCAGCGCCGCGGCGAAGAAAGATGTAAGCGAAGAATCCTCGGATGCTACGACGGAAGATATCTCTTCTGCGGATTCCGTGAAAGTTTCTTCGCGTGCGTACAGTTTCTTCCCGCCGGAACTGAGGGGAAGATAACCGCTGCAGGAGCCGATGACTGCGCGTTCTGCAAGATTTTTGGATCTTTCGTATCTGTGTCTGTTTCTGGAGGATTCATCGTACGATGCCTGGCGCAGAACTCCCGTATCCGCAGGAACGCTGATTCCCTGTATCATGGCTGCAACTCCGGATGCGAAGGGAGCGAATGACACTCCGTCGAACACTATGTGGTGCGCGTCCATGAATACTGTGACCTTTCCGTTCCATTCGAAAATGCAGAATCTGGACAGCTCTCCGCCGAATATATCGAATTTACGGACAAATCCGGATTTATATTTGTCAGGGTCGTCTTTGATTATCTTAACAGAGGCATTTCCGGAGAAATCCAGCCACGGGATGCCGTCAATTTCAGTTATCTTCGCATCGAAAACCGGGTATGTTTTCAATATCGATTTTACTACGGACAGCGCATCTTCGGCGTTCTCCCAGGAGTCCAGAGAGAGCATGAAAGCGCGGTTGTAATCCTGATCCGGACGCTCTTTGATGATTTCATAAAGGTTGCGCATCGCATCGGGGAGAGGGCATCCGGTTTCGAAAGAATACATGCATTCCATTCCGGCAACTTTTCTGGCATTGTCAGAGATGGATCTCGGCGTATGGAATCTCATAAGATCGGCCGGAGTGATATCCAGTCCGGGCAATGCGCGTCTTACCTCGGCAAGAGCGCGGATAGCTTTCAGAGAATCTCCTCCGAGACGGATGAAATCGTCATCTATTCCTATTTTATCGACTTTTAGGATATTTTCGAATATTCCGCATAATATCTCTTCGGTCTCGTTTCTCGGAGCGGCGTACTCGCTTCTGAGGGATGATAAATCAGGAACGGGCAGGGCCTTTCTGTCTACCTTTCCGTTTATGTTCAGCGGGATCGAATCCAGCTTCACGATGAAAGCCGGGACCATGTAGGCGGGTTTCCGTCCGGAAACCCATTCTTTCACAGACTCTGCGTCCGCGTCTCCGACTATGTACGCGCAGAGCTCCTTCCCGGCCCCGTTTGAAACGGCCTGGACCGAAACGTTCTCGATGCCCTCCATCTCCCTTATCGCGGCTTCGACCT
>JAEEKU010000052.1 GCA_016282555.1 Methanomassiliicoccaceae archaeon | reverse complement strand
TCCTGGATTATGACTTTCGAAACGGCGTCCGCGATCAGAAGGATCGTGGCGCCCATTCCCGCGGAACAGGGAAGCAGGTATTTCAACTCGGAACCGACCACTATTCTCGCGAGGTGCGGAGCGATAAGCCCTAGGAACCCGATTCCTCCGGTTATTCCGACGCCGACCGCGGTCATGACCGCCACTATGAACAGTCCGATGTTGCGGATCGTTTTCACCCTGACGCCCAGAGTAACCGCGGTTCTCTGTCCGGCGTTCATGATATGTATCTGTCTGGACAGATACTGCAGGATTATCACGCATACGGTTACCGTAATGACTACGATCCACAGGTTGCCCCAGTTCGCGCGCCCCAGGGAGCCGACGCCGTGCCTGAATGCTGTCTCTACAGTTTCTCCCGGCGACATCAGCATCAGCAGCGTCGTCACGGCGGAGAAGATGTACAGCATCGCTATGCCCGCCAGAATCATCGTCGTGGGCGTGATGTGCTTCTGCTGGGACACCAGTATGATCGCGACGGTGGGGAGCATCGCGAACACTATCGCGTTGATCGCGGTAGTAAGCGTGTAGTTCCCCGTAGCTATGATAGCTATATCCAGATAGATGAAGAGCGCGGAACCTAAAGATGCCCCTGCGGAGACTCCGGTGGTGAACGGGGTGGCGAGCGGGTTGCGCATGAGCACCTGCATTATCGCCCCTCCTATAGCCAGAGAGACTCCTATGAACACCCCCATTATGGCGCGGGGGACGTTGTAGTTCCATACGATGGTGTCCGCGAACGCGTAATCGCTTTTTCCTCCGGTAAGGTGCGCTATAAGCACGTCTATAACGTCCGAAGGGGAAATGGAACTTGTCTGGCAGGCGAATACGGAGATGAAGAATCCCAGCACGGACGTCGCCGCGAACAGCAGGATCCACATTTTCTTTCTCCTCGAGGAGGAGTAATACATGGTCTCGGCTTCGTCTGCGGTTGCCGGGTTTTTTCCGACGGATGCGAACATCGGTATACGCCTCCGTAGCTGCTCTTGCGTCTGACGATCATGTACAGGAACACCGGCGCTCCGATCACGGACATGATCAGTCCGACTCTGAGCTCGTCGGGATAGATGAGGACGCGGGAGATCAGATCCGAAAGAAGCAGCAGGAAACTTCCGACCAGCATAGAAGCCGGAAGGACGTACTTGTTGTCCCCTCCCAGAACCATCCTAGCCAGATGCGGTCCGAGAAGACCCACGAAACCGATGATTCCCACGTAGCATATGAGCGCGGAAGCCATTATAGCCGCGACGATAAGACAGAACGCTTTGAATTTCTCTACGTCCAGCCCGAGGCTCTTGGCGCTGTTCTCTCCTATCGAGAGAAGATTCAGCTGCTTGTAGAGGAAGAACGACAGCAAACCTCCGGCGAACGTCACGATAAACGGCACCACGCAGCTGTCCCAGGAGATCTGGGTGAAGGAACCGATCCCCCATCTGAGGGCTTCCGTAAGGGCGTTCTCGTCTGCTCCGTAGTTGACCAGCGTCTGCAGCCCCCCGAACACGTTGGAAAGCGCCACTCCGACGAGGATCGTAGTAGCGGGAGTCATTCTGATCGCCGTGGAAAGGACGATGATGATTACCGCGGGAACTACCGCTCCGATGAAGGCGTTGATGACGATTCCGAGTTCGCCGACGACGTTCGCGTAGGTGAAGCCGGTGACGATGGCCACGGTGGCTCCCAGGCTCGCGCCGTCGGAAACTCCGGTGGTGTAAGGATCGGCCAGAGGGTTGATCAGCACCCCCTGCATTATCACGCCGCATATGGCCAGTCCGCAGCCGCAGATTATGGCGATTGCGATGCGGGGAACGTAGGATTCCCAGAGGATGAAGTCGTTGTACCATTCTTCGCTCAGGTAAGGGTATGTGGTGCCGAATATGTGTTTGATCATGTATTCGAACGCCTCGAACGGAGCCAGACCTAATCCGTTCACCGAAAGCGAGATCGCGATAATCACTATGCAGGCGATTACGAAGACTGCGATGAACAGCAGTTTGCGGGAAATGTAGGAATGATACTCCCTCTCTACGTCATCGACATTGCTGATTTCCAATTCTGCCATCGTAGAACCTCATTCGGCCGTGCCGGTTTTACGGAAAATTTTAGCTTCAAGGGAAGCCCCTTCCGGCAGTTTCGCGTCTTCTTCCGTAAATTCATTATCCAGCAGGATGGTGAGGGGCCTTCCGCCGTGCATCACGACTTCCGAATCCACATCGTAAACTTCTTTGATGTTTTCCTTCGTTATGACGTCGGCTGGTTTTCCCACGGCGAACACGGTCCCGTGAGCCATCATTATGACGTTGTCGGAGTATTTCGCGGCGAGATTGAGATCGTGGCTGATCATGATGACCACGATGTGTTTTTCCACAGCCAGTTTTTTGAGGATTCTGATAACGTCCAGCTGGTGCTTTATATCCAGGTTGGCGGTGGGTTCGTCCAGAAGAAGGATCTCGGGCTCTTGCGCGAGTCCTCTCGCAAGCATAACTCTCTGGTGCTGTCCTGCCGACAGCTCGTTGAAGGGGCGGAGCGCGAGAGGGACTATATCCATCAGTTCCAGGACCTCTTTTACGATGGCCATATCCTCTTTGATGTTGTTTCTGAATTTGTTATGGGGATTGCGCCCCATCAGGATGGTATCTACGACGGTCAGCGGAAACGTGTCTCCGGACGTGTACGGTACGTATCCGATTTTTTTAGCCAGTTCTTTGACTTTTATATTTTTGACGTCAGATTCGTCCACCATCACCGTTCCGCCGGTAGGTTCGAGAATCTTGTTCATGCAATGGATCAGCGTGGATTTCCCGACGCCGTTGGGTCCGATAATGGATATCAGCTGCGGGTTCCTGATGTCTATATTTATATTGTTCAGAGTGAGGATCCCGTTCTTTCCGTAGGCGAATTCCACGTTCTCCATGGACAGGTGATACATTTTCCGCTCCTCGGTTCGTTTGATTAAAGCCGGGCCGGGGCCCGGTATGGTTTATCAGGCGTTAAGCAGCTTGAAGCAGAGGTTCTCGTCGACGGTGAATCCGATCTTGAAGAATTTGTCGATGAAACTCTGGTGGACGTTATGCGCCCAGTTCGCATCGAAGCTGTCGGGGTACATCGCCTGCGCATAGTACGCGATCCTGCATACGACCGGGATTCCGGTGGAATACATGTAGATCTTTCCGTTCTTCATCGCGTTGTGGTCCGGGTATATGTCCATAACCTTCTGGATGTTGGCCGCGGTGAATCCGGATCCTCCGTAATCGGACGTGCTTCCGATAAACATCATGTCCACGCTGTACTTGGGGTCGAGGAACCAGGTGTCTCCGACCGCGACGGCTTTGGTGCTGCTGGTCCAGTCGGCGACGTTCACTCCCTTAGCCATTTCGATCATGGAGTTGTATCCGGATCCGAGACCGCTGAGGTTGTTGACCGTACTGGAGATCAGGACTTTGTGGGTGCCCGCCTTGCTTCCGACTTTGGAATCGATCTGGCTGTATATGTCGTTCATGAAGTCCTGATAGGATTTCGCCTGCTCGGATCTGTTGAGGAGTATTCCGAAGACAGCCATGGATCTCATGTCCTGGCCGGGATCTCTGGCCTCCATGCGGAGAACGTCGATGCCCATGGTGTTGAGTTTGGAAACGTTCTCGTCGGAATCGAGATCGTACATAGAACTGTACTCGGTCATCATAAAGTGGCAGTCTTTGTCTCTGAGGTCTTTGACCAGTTCGAGATCGGCAGTGGTTCCCTTGGTGGAGATCTGGGTGATGGTTCCGTTCTTGATTCCCTGTTCTATGGGGTAGTCGCGGTAGTGGTTGATCTTTTCGCCGGTGTAGGCGGCTCCGACGATTCTGTCGGAAATGTCAAGGATGTTGATGAGCGGCGCCAGGTTGGAACCGCAGAGGACGATGACATTGGAGATGGGGTACTGGATATCGATGATCTTATTCTCGGCGTCCAGAACTTTGATGGTGCATTTCTGCTTGCTGATGTATTTGTTTACGATATCGATGTCTTTGGAGTCGGCGAACGGATAATCCTTGAGGGACGCCTTTCCGTCGATGATTCTCTGAATGATTTTCTTGTCTGTTTCATCGATGAAGCAGTTGCCGTCCGCGTTTCCGTAGACGGTTCCTGTGTCTTTCTGGTACTCCGGAAGCTTGTCGTCGCTGCCGCCGTTGAAGAGGGTAAGGCCCGCGACAACGATTACGGCGACGGCGATGACCGCTGCCAGCGCATAAAGTATTCCTTTTTGCATATTATTGCCTTCAGTTTGTTGGATATATATTCCGGTTTAGAGATATTAGGCATATATAAATTAATTTTGTTATACCTAAATAATAATTCATTAACTGATCATAAAACAGGGTCCGATCGGGCTTGATCCGCGATATTTCCGTCATTCAAAGAGATAATTCTGTCAGCCTGCGACGTCAGCCTGCGATCGTGGCTTACGATTATCACCGTGCGGCCCGACATCATTTTCTTTAATCCGTCGAAAATCGCCGATTCCGTAACGGGATCCAATCCTGAGAGCGCCTCGTCCAGAATCAGAATCCCCGGCTCGCCTGCGATGGCTCTTGTCATTGCGATCATGCGCTTGAACGCCAGCGGCAGGGAGAGGAGATCGTTGTCCACGGCGGTATCCAGTCCCTGAGGGAGATTGCCGGTGAGTCTGTGCAGCCCCGTGACCTCCATCGCCCTCGTCAGATCGTCCTCGGTGATCCAGTCTCTGTTGTAAACGATATTTTCGCGTATGGTTCCTCTGAAGATCCACGGTTCCTGCATTACCGAGCCGATCGTTCTGCTGAGATCCCTGCGGGAGATGTTCTTGATGTTTATATCGTCGATAAGAACCTCTCCGGAGGACGGATTATAGAAGCGGAGCAGAAGGCTCACGATAGTGGTTTTCCCCGATCCAGTGGGGCCGGAAATCGCGACGATCTCTCCCGGGGAGACTTCGAAAGATATGCCGTGAAGGACCTCCGCCGCATCCGTATATGAGAATCTGACGTCTCTGAACGTTATTTTTCCCTTGTATGATGAGTCCGGTTCGGACGATCCGTCCTCCGCCTCCGGGGCGCCTATGATCTCCAGTATTCTGTTGAGCGAGGTGATTTCGGATCTCAGGCGATCCACCGTCGTAGCGGAGATCAGCACCGGACCGTTTATCAGCCGGACGTATATCATAAACGCGAGGAAAGTTCCCAGATCGAGCATTCCGTTGAACAGCATCAGCGCGCCCGCGACTGCCGTGACGACATATCCGAGGTTCGACGCTACAGAAGCGAGAGGAGGTATCAGGCCGGATCTGGATTCGGAATTGACTTTCGCCTCGGTGAATCTGCGGTTGGAGATCTCGAATTTTTCCAATATGGCGGATTCGAGGTTGTGGGTTTTGATCTCGCGATGGTTGGAGACGATCTCGCTCATTTCGGCGTCTATGTCGTTCAGCATTCTCTTCTGTATCTCGTAATCTTTCGCGGATTTTTTTGAAATAATCCTCGAAACTATCAGAGTAGCAGGCATCGTTATGACGTAGGAGAGGGCGAGAACCGGCGAAACCAGAATCATGACCAGGAGTATGAGCAGGGAGAGCAGGCTTCCGGAGAAGAACGCCATATAGTCCCTGGAGATGAGATCTTTGACCGCGGGGAGATCGGTGACTATCCTGGAGGTCAGATCTCCCGCGGACATGCTTTCCAGAACCCCGGTGGGCATGGTCGTTATTTTTCTGTTGAGATCGGTCCTGATCTTTTTACAGATGTCCAGAGCCATTTTGTTGAGCTCCATCCCGCAGTGGGTGGACGAGACATACCAGAAGATAACCAGAAGAACTCCGACGGAAGATATGTTTATGATAAAATCCAGATCGAGCCCGTCGGATTCGCTTATATTAATTATTTTGCTGAGAAACTGGCCGCAGACGTAGGGGATCAGCGACAGCGCCACGGTCGAGAACATCGTAAGCAGGATGTAGGGACGCATCCTTTTGCCGAGATCCCCGTAGTACTCCCTGAGCGGATCCAGTATGTTCTTGCCGTAGAATCCCAGACTCATCTTACCGCCTTTCCGAACATCTCCGCATACGCCGGGGATTCCGATGCCAGCTCGCTGTGGCTTCCGTACGATTTCACTTTTCCTCCGGAGATGAAGAACATCCTCTGCGACGCTTCCGCCGTGAACGGGTCGTGTTGCGCGAACAGAACGGTTTTTCCCTCGCAGAGCCGGAGTATCCCGTTCAGCGCGTTCCTGGCGGAGTTTTCGTCGAGAGACAGGAACGAGTCTCCGAAGATGTACATGTCGGCATCGCGGAGAAGGCATCTAGCTAGGGCGAGCATCTGATTCTGGCCCCCGGACATGGGGCGCGAGGACATATCCGAATCCAGCTTATCCGGCAGGTTCTCGATGTAATCGCTGAAACCTATGCTTCTGCATACTTCCATGATCCGGGCGTCGTCGTTCTTTCCGGCCGGATCCAGATTGAATCTGAGGTTTCCGCGGAAAATGTTGGAATGGTTGCCGGAGTACGCCACCCTCTCGCGGATCTGCTCCGGGCTGCATTCCGCCGTATTCATGCCGAAAACCCTGAACGTTCCCGAAGACGGGACGGAGAAGGCGAGAATGAGATCCACCAGTTCCGTTATTCCGCTGCCGTTCGGTCCTAAGACGGTGGAAACGGTTCCTTTCGGGATAGATATATCCATATTCTCTATGGTTTTGCGGCCGAAGCGGTCGACGAATTCCACGTTCTCCGCAGAAACCGCATAATCGCCGCTCTCGTCCGCTCCGGCCCGGCCGTAATCCTTTCCCGCCGCCGAGGTCTCGGCTATCCTTTCCGCGCTCACTCTGACCTGGGGCAGGATCAGGCACAGGTACGGAATCAGAGACATGGTGTTCACTATACAGGTGGTGAACTGCATGAACAGAACCAGGCTGTACGCGGGAATGACGCGCCCGGAGTAATCCAGAGCCGCGGACATATACACGAATATCAGAAACAGCCAGACGAACGCGGTCGAAAAGAGGGGAATGAAGTAGCTCTTCAGAACTATCAACTTGTTGTAGCGCCCGAACGTGCCGTTGACGCGCTCGAATTTCTCTTTCTCGTAGTCGGCTCCGCCGTACGCCCTTATCGTCTTGGCTCCGGTGATTTTCTCCCTCAGGGAGGAGTTCAGGTTGTCCATGCTCTCCAGTCTGGCCTGGTACAGTCTGGTCAGGCGGGAGGAGAAGATGAGAGTGAAAAGGGAGATAAGAAGAATGGCGAGAACCAGAACCAGTCCGACGTTGAAATTGATCAGGAACGTGCTGATGCTCATCAGGGCGAGAAGCACCGGCATCGGCGCGTAGGTTCTGAGAGTCTGGAAGATATGCTCCTGGATGACGGAGATGTCCCCCGTGAGACAGGTCATCGCGTAA
The DNA here is from genome assembly GCA_016282555.1 of Methanomassiliicoccaceae archaeon. Taxonomy (GTDB): domain Archaea; phylum Thermoplasmatota; class Thermoplasmata; order Methanomassiliicoccales; family Methanomethylophilaceae; genus Methanoprimaticola. Next base: position 19,062 of record JAEEKU010000052.1, on the reverse strand, counting down.
GTCGGAGTCTTCAGGTTTCCGAGATCCTGGTTTTTCAGGGACGATTTTATCACGCCTCTCCTCATATCCGCTGCGATAGAAGCAGATATTCTGGAAGACAAACTGGATGCGGACGCGATAACGACGCCGTACAGAACGGTCACAGCCAGCAGTATGATTCCGAGTTCCAGGATGTATACCGCGTCGTATCCTTCCGCGCTGCTGTCGACGATAGGTTTCAGCAGAGAGATGGCGACAACCTGAAGAAAAGCTCCCGCGGTCTGGATCAGAAGCACTCCCGCTATGCTTTTGCGGTAGGGTCTGATATATGGCGACAGGCCTCTCTTATATTCCGAAGGCATCGGGCGATTATTTTCAATCACTAATAAAACCGTTTAGTACCCGGTGGTCAAAATAAATACGTGTTCGCGTTTGACTGGCATATGAACGAGGAGATTCCGTACGCGGCGAAGTACGTCATAGGGTTTCTCGTATTCCTGGCTATAATCTCCATGTTCGACGGGCTGCTCGCCATAGTTTATCCCGATTTTTTTACGGATACCGCCGAAGACTCCGTCTACATCAACGTGATCTACACCCTTCTGTCCGTCCTCCTTTCCGTTCTGGCCCTGCTGCTCTGGTTAGGAATGCCTCTGGCGCAGAAGGTGTGTACGGTACTGATGCTGTTCAACATCGCAACGGATATCGCGTCGATTATGATCTCGCTTTCCATGGTCGACATTATGAATATCGGAGTCAGTCTGGTCGTGGTGGCGCTCCTTCTGTCGAAGCCGGTGAGAACGTATTATGCCGGCTGGGACGCCGGTTTCCTGAAGGGAGCGGACGTCCTGAAAGAATATGTCTGATTCCGTCCCGGCGCAAAGCGTTCCCGCATCATACCGGAAAGATTTCCGTATCCGGAATTTTACTGGAATCTGCGGAAGTCGTATCTTCCGTCTTCTATCCTTTTCAGAACTTCGGACGACACCGCTTCCAGTTTCTCCGCCGGAAACACTCCCGAAAGGACCGTCGAGGCTCCCGCGGTCGAAAGCAGGCTGAGTCTGCAGCGGGCGGTGCCGAATCTTCTTTCCAGCGGCCCGGCCCTCACATCCGCGAACTGGATCTTGTCCAGCAGAATGTAGTTGGAGACGCGGTCGCAGGATCCCGCGACTATGAGGGCTATATCCGAATCGCAGGCGAACTCGCGGACTTTGTACGTCAGGATCGCCCAGATTGTGCACAGCGCTGCGATCCCGGCGGCCGCGACGCAGATCCAGATTATATAATCGCTATAGTACGCCGCGGCAACTGCCAGAGCGGCATAGGAAACCGCGATTACTGCGGATATTCTGACAGATATTCCGGCGAGAGCCGAACCCGGCTGCTTCAGCGTCTCCCCGGAGCATTCGAATTCCGGCAGGAGGGTTCTGAAGAGATCCATCGCAACGGCTTTGGATTTCAGGGGACAGAGGAGCGGAACCCCCTTCCCGTCGGCGGTTCCGACGACCTCCACCTCCAGTATCGCTTTTCCCGCGAGGCGGCATATAAGCGGCTCCCGGATTTTCACGAAGTTGACCTTGGAAAGCAGGAAAGAGTCGTTCCTCGTGCTGAAAAAACCGGATGAGACGGAAACGGTATCTCCGGAGCGGGTGATTCTGTATCCGTACAGTCTGAAAAAGCTCGATATCGCCGGAAGGAAGAAATCGAGTATGAACAGCAGCGCGGCGATAATGGAGATCCCGCCTCCCAGAGCGAGCGATAATACGGAATAGGCCAGCATGACCAGTCCGAATCCGAACTGCGGGGTCGGCATTCCGATGAAGGAATGGAGAATTATGTCCGGCAGAGTGACCTCCACCAGAGATTCCGCTTCTTCTTCTTCGGTCGCGGCGGGTCTGCCGAATATCAGCGGTTCCATCTCTTCGCGCAGTTTTTCCGCTTCGACGGTCTTCAGGACGATGAAAGCTTCGGCGGAAGCCGCATTGACGCTGGAATTGAGATTGAAAGAAAGCTTGGTCGCGCCCAGCAGCCTGCAGACGAAATCCCTTTCGACGTTCACCGATGCCAGTCTTTCGTACCGGATGCGGGTTTCCGAACGGAATATGGTCGTCTTTCTCACTATTATCTCGTCTTCCAGAAAGTAATAGAGCGTCTTCTTCCAGATGATGATTCTGACGATCAGCGATGTGCCCACGGCAGTTCCGTAAAGCGCCGCGAACGTTTCCGGATACAGAATCCCGTTCGTCTGAAGAATGAAAACCAGTACGAACGCCATTACCACGGCGATCCTCACGGTTCCCGAGGCGACTACTGACCAATGGTTGCGGAGAACGCGTTCCTCGCTCATTCTCTTGCCTTCAGCATGGAGATTATCTTCTCGTTGAGACGCTGCGCGACGCTTTCGGCCGTCTCTTCCTCGAGATATTCCAGGGACGCCTCTCCGCCGGCGGTCGTCAGGGTAACCGAAGCGAGCCCGTATCTTCTCAGGACGGGACCCTTTCTCACGCTGACCTGGTGGATCCTCTCCACGGGCACGATGATATGGGAGCGGACTATCACGCCTCTGCGGATTTCGATGCAGTCGTCGTCTATGCGGTATCTGTAATGCCTGTAGAAAACGGAGGGGCTGACCGCCAGATACGCTGCCAGAACGGTGGACGATAACGCCATGGCGATCGCAACCGGAAGCGACCATGCGGAACCGCGGGAGAAATACACGGCGGCCGCGGCTATAGCCAGATAGGCGGCGAGGGAAATAACGTTCCCTATGTACATCGCTTTTCTGGAAACCGGATTCAGCATTCTGAACCCGTCAGGATTCTCCGTCTCTGGCATGTATTCGTAGCAGTATGGAACGGTTAATATATGTTGGCACGCCGTCCCGCGGCATTTATGTTAACGGATGCGGCATCCCTCTGAAGATTATATAACGAATGAACGGTTCCCGCAGGACATGACCGTTCCGGAGGTGACAGTGGGAATTTGCGCCTATAACGAGGCGCAGAACATCGAGAGGTGCATACGCTCCGTCTATTCCCAGATCCAGGACGGATTCAGGATCAAAGAGGTCATCGTAGTCTCCAGCGCCAGCACGGACGGCACCGACGAGATAGTGGAGTCCCTTCAGAAGGAGTATTCCGATCTCATTCTGATAAAGCAGGAGAAGCGCGAGGGGAAGAATTCCGCGATCAACGCATACCTGGATGCCAAAACCTGCGATATCGTCGTCATGGTGAACGCGGACAACGTTTTCGGGAACGAGAAATCCCTGAGTTATCTTCTTGAGCCTTTCCGGGACGAGAAGGTCGGAATCGCCGGAGGGCATCCGGTTCCCACAAACGGAAAGGACGATCCCGCGGGCTTTTCCAGCCATCTTCTCTGGACGATGCATCACAATCTGGCCATGATATATCCCAAGATAGGGGAACTGGTGGCGTTCAGGGACATAGGCACCCGCCTCACCCTCAGCCAGCAGTCCGACGAGGATCTGATAAGGATGTATCTGGAGGAGAAAGGATACAAGTCGGTTTACGTTCCGGAAGCCATAGTTTTAAACAGAGGGCCGGAGACCGACGAGGATTTCCTCAAACAGAGGACCAGGGTGAACATCGGCGAGGTCGTGATGAAAGAGAAGTACGGGTACGAGATCCCCACATGGAACAAAAAATATCTCGCCAAAGCCGCGTTCAGGACGATGAGGGATATGGGATTCCATCCTCTGAAGATGATGCACACCGCGTCTTTGGAGCACAAAGCCCGTTCCGCGGCGAGAAAATACGTCCGCGAGGGAAACACCGATCTGAGCGTCTGGGATCCGGTAAAGACCACGAAGAAGCTGTAATCAGACTTCGCGCCCGTCGTTTCTGACCGTTCCCGGTTCAACGGTCTCTCCGTCTCCGAGAACGGAACATGTGACAACGGATCCGGGACAGACTGTGCATCCGCGCCCGATTATGCTGTTTTCGATTCTTGCCCCGCTTATCCTGCTTCCTCCGAGAACCACCGCGCGCTTAAGTTCGGAATTAGTTACGGACACGTTCTCCATGAGGACGGACGAATCTATGATCGAAGATTTCACGGAGGATCCCTCTCCCATGCGGAAGTTCCCGGTTATTCTGCAGCCCTCCGGCACATCGTAGACGTTTCCGGCCGCGTGAAGATTGGCTCTCAGATAGTCTCCGGGACGGCCGACGTCCATCCACATGCCTTCGGAGCGCATTCCCATGAGCTTCCCGCCGCTGCTGATTATCTTCGGGAAAAGCTCCTTGGAAAAATCATACTGCTGCCCTTCCGGAATCATTTCCATGACTTTCTTGTCAACGACGTACAGTCCGGCGTTGATGAGATCCGAAAAAACCTGATCGGGGGACAGTCCCTCCCTGAATTCCAGTATGGAGCCGTCCTCTCCCTGTCTCGCGACTCCGAAATTCCAGGGGTTGGGGACCGGCGTCAGGGCTACGGTCACGTCCGCGCCGGAGGAGAAGTGGCATCCGATGAGGCTGCTTATGCGTATATCGGTGAAAACGTCCCCGTTGGAGGCGAGAAACACCTTGTCCAGCTCCGGCTCTAAGAGTTTGAGGGCTCCTCCGGTTCCCATGGGGCGGTCCTCGTAAGAATATCTCAGTCCGATTCCGAGATCCCTGCCGTCTCCCAGAGCCTCTCTCATCTTTTCGGAGCGGTATCCGCATGCGAGAATCACGTCCTCGGCTCCGGCGGAGGCCATGGATTCTATCAGGTATTTTATGCACGGCTTTCCCGCGACGGGGAGCACGGGTTTGGGGCAGTTCTCGGTAAGGGGGCGGAGACGGGTTCCCAGCCCTCCCACCATGATTACCGCCTGGCGGACCTTCATTCCTCCATTCTCCTGCCGTTCAGCACCGCGAACACGGCGTTGGTTCCCACGGGAATTCCGCAGGAATCCGATACCGGGCCGCATTTGACGCGGAAAGCGTGGATTATCGGAATCGGAACGGTTTCGTCCGATACCGCCTCGTAGTTGGCCATTCCTTTCGCGATGATGACGTCGGATGCGGCTACGGCGTTTCTCGTCTCTTCGGGGATGTCTTTCCAGTCCATCCCGATATAGAATTTTCCGGTGGTGACCATGCTGTCCAGATCGGTATCCAGGCCGGATCTCACGGCGTCTTCGGCCGTAACGTCGTTGAGAATGCTGCGTCCGCGCACGATGCCGGTGACATGTTTCCCTCTGGAGCGCAGCTCCCGGATCAGTATCCTGTCCAGCTGGGATTCGCCGCAGTTGTCGAACATGTAAACTATGTTTTTGGCGCCCAGAATAAGGGGGTTGATGACGTTTTCGTCATAAACTCCGAGTCCCTGCTCCAGAAGCTCTCCGAATACCGGTTCGAATTCGGAAGGATCATCGATCACCTCTCCGGAGGATCCGAAATCCATTATGTTTCCGGCGACGGAGACTTCGAACGCCGCTTTTATTCTGTCGCCGGAGCTGTTCACGTATTCCTGCGCTCTGCCGGTGAGGCTGTCTGCGATTCTGTCCGCTTCCACTTTCAGTTTTCTGTAGGGATCGTCGGTGGTAAGTCTGGAATAAGCCGCGGCATGAACGGCGGCGGCGACCTCCGCGGAACTTTTTTCCGGAGAGATGCACCTCGCGAGTTCCTTCAGCGCTGCCTCGGTGGAGGCGTAATCGTCGGAGCGTCCGTCGAGACGGGACTGGAACAGAACGCGTTTCATCAGACACGGGATGCAATCGGCGCTGATTCTCATAGTGCCCTGTCAGTGTTTCATTCGATAATAAGTTTTACAGTCGGGCGGGCAGGCCCGCAAATCCGCCGGAACCGGAAAAGCGTCCCGGCGGGTTATTGTTTCCGCCGTAAAAATCAGTGGCAGGTATGGTTTCCGCCGTGATGATCGCAGTTCGCGGTCATGCTCGGTTTCAGTTCTCCGGACGCGACTTTTCCGGCGAAATCGTCGGGATTGCCGGACAGTCCGGGATAGACTTCGATTCCCATCTTCGACAGCGCGCTGATCGCTCCGCCGCCGATGCCTCCGCACATGAGTCTGGTCACGCCCATGTTGCGGAGATATACGGTAAGCGCTTCATGCCCGTTGCCGCCGTTTCCGACTACCTCGGACGAGACAATTCTGCCGTCTTCGATCTCGTAGATCTTAAACTGTTCCGTATGGCCGAAGTGCTGGAAAATCTGACCGTTCTGATAGGTCGCCGCGATCTTCATGAGCGGGAGCAGTCAGAGGACAGATATATCTGCTTTTAAAAAACCGTACGGAATAATCGCGTTTTGCACGGCCTTTCCCGCCGGGAATGCGGTTTTCCGGTCAGAAGTCGTAAACGTATCCGGCGTAGAAGTCCTTCACTCCGGCGAGTCCGAGAACCGTTCTGACGCTTGTTATCCCGTTTCTTCCGACGGAGTGGTTGAGATAGATGTCCCTGACCCCGTGGGTTCTGAGGGAATCCGCGTACTCCTCCGCGGTCTGTTTCTTCGATTTCTCGAGGTAAACGGAGCCGATGAACGCGGAGATCTTTTTTCCGAAGCGCGATTCCGCGGAGGACAGCACCGTTTCGGGTCCTTCCGCGCCGAATCCGCTGATTATCGCGAGGGAATCCGGCTTTTCGAGTACCATGAACGATTCTCTTCCCGCTTTCGTATCGAAAAACGGGGTTCTGTGGACTCCCGGCGCCACGGTTATCCAGCCCTGCTCGTTTTTAATAACAGCTTTAGCTTTTATCAGCTCGGAAAGGGATTTTCCGAAGAATCCGGTTTTCTGAAACATCCCGCCGTCTGTATAAACGTCCGCGGGAGAGGTTCTTTCCTTCAGAAGGCCTCCGAGACCGCCGCAGTTGTCCGGGCGGTTCTGCGATATGACCACGCATCCTATCGAATCCGGACTGATGCCCAGGCAGTCCAGATTGTGCGACAGGTATCTTCCGCGCATTCCCGTGTCGAACAGGATCCGCTCTCCGGTTCCCGTTTCTATCATGGTGGAAAATCCTTTCGCCCCGATAAGGGAAGTGTTCTCTTTGGCTCCTTCGTCGTAAACGGATGTGATTCTGAACATTGCCGGCACCTCGGTTTCCGTAAAGTGATTCGGGAATATCCCCGCAGATTCTGTAAATGCTTTCGACGGGAACCTGTCCGTTCGCTACCCATGCGGATACCTTTTTCGGAACGGTGGTCACGGACATTATCGCTCCCGGTTTCTCTGGATCGTCTATGTAATCGGTTTCTATCATAAACCGGTCGGTTCCCTTGGAGATCGCCGCTTTTATGTTGCTTTTGGAGGCCGGGATAGAAGGCATCACGCCGAACGTCTCTTCGACTGTGACCAGCGGGGGAGAGGAGTGCTTCACGACCATCTCTCTCTTCAGTCCGGCTCTGTCCGCGAGCTCCGAAAGGGAACGGTTGGTGTCGCCGTCCGATTCGCAGTGGATTATCACGGGACAGGAGTTCTCCTTCGCAAGCTCCATTCCTCTGAGCAGGACTCTGTCCGACGCTTCCCTGATCTCCGCGGGAACCGGGAAGTGAGGTCTTCCTATTTCGCCTATCGCGGCGGCTTTTCCCTCCGAGACGTCTCTTGCCGCGTACTCCATTCCCTCGATCATGATTTCCTCCGCCCTCTCCAGCCCGAACCTTTCCGCCAGAGACAGGATCAGAACCGGATACGGGCCCACGGCTATGTTTATCTTAAGATCGGTGCACTCCTCCGCCTTCGCGGCCAGACGGTATGTTATTTCGTACGAGTCAGAGAAGTCCTTTCCGCAGGACACCTGGACCTCTTTATAAGGAAGGGTGACCAGGGTCAGGCCCGTCCCGCCGGCGGCCTGGAACTCCTTCAGAGCTTCGGCGTTCCTTCCGGAGGGGCTCATGTGGATGTGATTGTCGTATACCGGGACGCGTTCGCTCATGCGCCGCAATACGCATACATCTTTTTAATTACGCACTCTATCGTTCGTCTATGGATGCAAACGGGCGCTTCCTCTACAAGGCGTTCAAACGGTATTACCGCGATAACCGGCCCCTCATGCCCGACCGTTTCACGAGAAGGGAGTTCGGGTTCATGTTCTTCGACAGGAGCTTCGTGCAGAGGCATCTGTCCTTCAGGACGCCTGAGGAACTGTCCGCTTTCATGTCCGGGCAGATACCTTCCCACAGCTATTACTCCACTTCCTACTATCGTAAACCGGACGCTCCGAAGATGGACGAGAAGGGCTGGATGGGCGCCGAGCTGATCTTCGATCTCGACGCGGATCACTTGGAGGGCGCGGAGAAGATGACCTATTCCGAGATGCTGCTCCAGATCAGGGGCGAGATGATCTCCCTGGTGGACAATTTCCTGCTGGGAGATCTGGGATTTTCGGAGGATCAGGTTCATATAACGTTCTCCGGGGGGAGAGGGTACCATGCCCATGTAAGAACTCCCGACATAATGGGTCTGGGAACCCAGGAGAGGAGGGAGCTGGTCGATTACATAACATGCTCCGGCCTCAACATAGACTGGGTGTTTCCGGTTCAGACCGTGGCGACCTCCAAATCCCGGACCGCGTCCGGCACTTACGTCAGCACGGTGTCCGACCGCCTTCTTCCGCCGAAGGAATGCGGGGGGTGGAGGCGGAGAATGCGCAAAGCGCTGGAGAAGGTGATCGACGATCTGTGCGTCATGGATACGAAGCAGTTCAAAAAGGAGTATCCGTCTTCCAAAAACAGCACGGTCATCCCCAAGGCCAGAGACGAACTGATCAGGAACAGGACGATCGTTCTGGAGAAAGACACCATGGCCTTCCTTTCGAGGCCGGTGCAGGATCTTCTGGTGAAAGTGATGAAGGAGGACGTCGCTCACAGGCTCTCCGGCGAGGTGGACGAGCCGGTTACCGCGGATATCAAAAGGCTGATCCGTCTTCCCGGCTCGGTCCACGGCAAAAGCGGGCTGAGAGTCACTCCGGTCACCCGGGAGGAGCTGGCCGGCTTCGATCCTCTGGAATCCGCGGTTCCGGACACGTACACGGACTCTCCCGTGAAGATAACCATGAGGAGAGATTCCGAACTCAGAATCAAAGGGGAGAATCTGGTTCTCCGGGGGGAGACCGAGGTTCCGGAGTACGCGGCGGTGTTTCTCATCGGAAGAAAGATGGCCGACATCGGTTACGCTTCGGAAAACGAGGGGAAGGAGAAACTGTTCCGACGGTTTCCGGCAGTAAAATACCTTAAATCCGGATTTCCGGATACATAAGCATGTCTGAGCATTCCGAACTTCTGAAACTGATGGAAGAGAGATATTCTGTAAGATCATATTCCGGCAGGCCCGTGGAAGACGGGAAACTGGAACTCATCCTCAGGGCGGGGCTGTGCGCGCCTACCGCCGTGAACAGGCGTCCGCAGCGCGTTTTCGTTCTGAGAAGCAGGAAGGCTCTGGAAAAAGCTTCCGAGGTGACCAGATTCACGTTCGGCGCCCCGGTGATCCTGCTCGTATGCTCCGACACTGACGCCGGGCGCACGACGGACGACGGCCAGTATCTCGGAACCGTGGACGCTTCCATCGCCACGACCCAGATGATGCTGGAGGCATGGGAACTGGGAATAGGATCCTGCTGGGTGCGCGGATTCGACAGGAAAAAAGTGTCCGAAGCGTTCGATCTGCCGGACAATCTCCTTCCCGAGGCTATGCTCCCGATGGGATACCCCTCGGAGGATTCGGAACCAAGCCAGATGCATTTCAGAGGAATCCCCATGAGCAGGATGGTCACGTACCTCTGATTCCGGAGGCGGAATGATGCCCCGGTCCGGAGGATGTCTTCGGATCCGGACGTCTGCCGGAAGCACTATAGTCTTACCGGTATCCGCTTCGTTTTTTCATGTAAGTATCGACGATTTTTATGGCGCAGACGTCTCCGCACATGGAGCACCCCTCGCTCTCGTCCGTGCATCCGCGACATCTGTACCTTCTCGCTTTTTCTTCGTCGACGCAGATTCCGAACATGGCGTTCCAGTCGAGCTTCTTTCTCGCTTTGGCCATCTCCGTATCCAGATCCCGGCCGATTCCCCTGCTGAGATCGCCTACGTGGGCGGCTATCTTCGATGCGATGACTCCCTCCCTCACATCGTCCGCGTCCGGGAGCGAAAGATGCTCCGCGGGAGTGAGATAGCACAGGAAATCGGCTCCGTTCTGCGCCGCTACCGCCCCTCCGATAGCTCCGACGATATGATCGTATCCCGGCGCGATGTCCGTGACCAGAGGGCCCAGGACATAGAACGGCGCGTTATCGCAGAGCCTCTTCTCCAGCTTCATGTTCATAGGAATCTGATCCAGCGGGACGTGGCCGGGCCCCTCCACCATGTTCTGGACACCCGCCTCCCTGGCTCTCCGCACGAGATGGCCGAGGGTCATCAGCTCCGAGATCTGGGCCTGATCCGACGCGTCGTCTATGCATCCGGGCCTGAATCCGTCGCCGAGCGAGAGCGTGAACTCGTATTTTCTCGCGAGTTCCAGAAGGTAATCGAAGTTCTTGTAGAGAGGATTCTCCTCGTCATTGTGCAGGATCCACGCCGTCAGGAACGATCCGCCTCTGGAGACGACATCGGTGATTCTGCCGGCCTTTCCCAGCCATCTCACGCTTTCCCTCGTGATCCCGCAGTGGACGGTCATGAAATCCATTCCGTCCTTAGCGTGCTTTTCTATTCCGCTGAAAATGTCGTCCTCGGTCATCTCGACGACGGCTTTTCTGCGGGCGGCGGAGACCCCCGTCTGGTAGATCGGGACGGAGCCCATCATCACCGGGCACTCCGAGAGAAGCCTTCTTCTGATGGCGTCTATGTCGCCGCCCGTGCTGAGATCCATGACCGCATCGGTTCCGTACTTCAGGGAGATCCTGAGCTTCTCCAGCTCCGCGTCAAGATCGGCCATGTCGCGGGACGTGCCCAGATTGACGTTGATTTTCACGGAAAGGCCTTCGCCGATAGCCGCCGGCGCGGCATCGTGAACGGGATTGTGAGGGGCGCAGACGCGTCCGGAGGCAATGCCGTTTCTGATAAATTCCGGGCTTACCTTCTCTTTCTCAGCGATTTTTTTCATCAAAGGGGTGATCTCGCCCCGGCGGGCCTCTTCCATGATGGTGCTCATTAAGCCTCTGTAACCGGTTAGGTATAATAATCAGTTTCCTCGCATCAGGTCCGGGCGGGAGAATAATGCCCGCCGGTTGTCTCGCGCACGCGCGCACGCATATATATTATAGAGGCTTAGGGTCGGCAGATACTATGGATGAGAATGCAGGCGCTTCCCCGTCGGCGGATTACAATGCGGACAGCATAGTCGCGCTGAAGGGTCTGGAGGCAGTGAGGAAAAGGCCGGGAATGTACATCGGTTCGACGGATTCCCGCGGTCTCCACCACATGGTCTATGAAGTGGTGGACAACGGCATAGACGAAGTGATGGCAGGCTACGCCACGGAGGTCGACGTGACCATAAACGAGGACGGCTCCGTCACCGTTCTGGATGACGGAAGGGGAATTCCGACGGGAATCAACCACAAGGAAGGCAAATCCGCACTGGAGCTTTGCCTGACGGATCTCCACGCGGGAGGTAAATTCAACCAGAACAGCTACAAAGTCTCCGGAGGCCTCCACGGAGTGGGAGTATCGGTGGTCAACGCCCTCTCCGCAAAGCTCGTAGCCGTCGTTTGCCGCGAGGGAAAAATCTTCAGGCAGTCTTATAAGATCGGAATTCCCGACGGCCCCGTGGAGGTTATAGGGGATTCCGACGCGCACGGCACCGAGATCACGTTCTGGCCGGACCGGGAGGTCTTTGAAACCGTGGATTTCGAATATTCCGTTCTCCAGAACAGATTCCGCAACCAGGCTTTCCTCAACAGGGAGGCGACCATCAATTTCACCGATAAGCGCACCGGAAAGACGGAGAGGTTCCATTACGACGGCGGGGTCTCCGAATTCGTGCAGTATCTCAACAGGGCCAAGACTCCCATACACCCGGTTCCCGTCCACTTTTCGGGGGAGAGGAACGGAGTCAGCATCGATATCGCCCTCCAGTACACCGACGGCTACAACGAGGAGATCGATTCTTTCGTCAACACCATCTATACGCCGGAGGGGGGAACCCATCTCACCGGTTTCAGGACCGCCCTCACTAAATGCGTCAACGATTACGGAAAGAGCAGCAATCTCCTGAAAGACATAACTCTGGAGGGCTCGGACGTGCGCGAGGGGCTCACCGCCATTGTCAGCATAAAGATGGCCGAACCCCAGTTCGAAGGCCAGACCAAAGCCAAACTGGGAAGCAGCGTGGCGCAGGGAGCCGTCAGCGGCCTCATGAACGAAAAGCTCGCCGAGTATCTTCTCGAGAACCCGTCCGTCGCCCAGATCATAGTCAGGAAGGCGGTATCGGCCTACGAGGGGAGAGAGGCCGCCAGAAAGGCCCGCGACGCCACCAGGAGGAAGAGCGCCCTGGAATCGACCAGTCTTCCGGGGAAGCTCGCCGACTGCTCCGAGAAGGATCCGTCCAAATGCGAGCTTTACATTGTGGAGGGAGATTCCGCCGGAGGAAGCGCGAAGCAGGGCAGGGACAGGGCGTTCCAGGCGATCCTTCCGCTGAGGGGAAAGATCCTCAACGTTGAAAAGGCACGTCCCGACAAGCTTCTGGATCACGCCGAGATCAAGAATCTGGCCATCGCGATCGGAGGCGGAATCGGAAAGGATTTCGACGTCTCGAAAATACGCTACCACAGCATCGTGATCATGACCGATGCGGACGTGGACGGAGCCCATATCGGAACTCTGCTTCTCACTCTGTTCTACAGGCAGATGAGGCCTCTGATAGACGGCGGCCACATCTACATCGCGATGCCCCCGCTGTACAGGGTCTATAAGGGAAAGAAGCAGAAGTACGCGTTCAACGACGAGGAGATGGCCGCGGCCGTGGCGGAGATGGGCCCCGGAGCGAACGTCTCCAGATACAAAGGTCTGGGAGAGATGAATCCCCAGCAGCTGTGGGAGACCACCATGGATCCGGAGACCAGAATAATGAAGAAAGTCACCGTGGAGGACGGGATCGCCGCGGATCAGCTGTTCTCCGTCCTGATGGGAGACGATGTGGAGCCCCGCAGGGAATTCATCATCGAGCATGCCCACGAAGTGATCAACCTGGACGTGTGATACCGTGGACGGAGAAAAGAGAATCATAGTCCAGTCCGTAGAGAAGGAGATGTCCCGCTCTTACATAGATTACTCCATGAGCGTCATAGTGGGGCGCGCCCTTCCGGACGTCCGCGACGGTCTGAAGCCGGTGCACAGGAAGATCCTGTACGCCATGGACAATCTGGGGTTATCCTACAACCGCCCCCACAAGAAATCCGCCACCGTGGTGGGAGAGGTCCTCGGTAAATACCACCCGCACGGAGATACCGCGGCGTACGACGCCATGGTCAGGATGGCACAGCCGTTCTCCCTCAGGTATCCTCTCGTCGACGGCCAGGGCAACTTCGGCTCGGTGGACGGGGACGGCGCCGCCGCGATGCGTTACACCGAAGCTCGCATGTCCAAGATGGCCGGCGATCTTCTGGCCGATATAGACCGGGACACCGTCGACATGGTCGACAACTACGACGGCTCGCTCAAAGAGCCCTCCGTTCTGCCATCCAAGTTCCCCAACCTGCTGGTCAACGGATCGGACGGGATCGCCGTGGGAATGGCCACCAAGATGCCCCCTCACAATCTGGGGGAGGTCTGCGATGCCATCTCCTATGTGATCAACAACCCGGAGGCGTCCCTCGGAGAGATAATGGAGTTCATCAAGGGCCCGGATTTCCCCACCGGCGGAACTGTGTACGGGATCGGCGGGATACGCTCCGCCTACGAAACCGGCCGCGGGAGGCTGAAAGTAAGAGCCAACACGCACATCGAAGACGCGGGGAACGGCAAAGAGCGCATCATCGTCGACGAGATCCCGTATCAGGTGAACAAGGCGATGCTCATCGAGCAGATCGCCGAGCGCGTCAAGAACAAGGAGATCGAAGGGATCACAGATCTCAGGGACGAATCCGACCGCCACGGGATGAGGATAGTCGTGGAACTCCACAAAGACGCCCTCTCCGCCGTGGTTCTGGAGAATCTCTTCAAAAAGACCAACATGGAGGTCACCTACGGCATAATCAACATCGCGCTGGTAGACAACAAACCCTCCGTCCTCTCGCTCAAGGAGCTCATATTCCAGTACATCGCCCACAGGAAGAACGTGGTCCGCAGGAGGACGCAGTACGACCTGAAGCAGGCGGAGAAGAGATATCACATCCTCGAAGGGCTGATGAAAGCTATCGATCAGCTCGACGAGGCGATCGCGGCGATAAGATCTTCCGAGAGCGCCGAGGAGGCCGGCGAGAGACTCAGGATCCTTCTGGACATAGACGAGGAGCAGGCGAAGGCGATTCTCGACATGAGGCTGCAGAAGCTCACCGGACTGGAACTCGGTTCCATAAAGGCGGAGTACACCGACCTCGGGATAAAGATGGACGATCTGAGGGATATCCTCGCAAAGGAGGAGAGGATCAACGCCATCATATGCTCCGAGCTCAGCGAGATGAAGGAGACCTACGGAGACGAGCGCCGCACCGTCATAGATCCTAACCCTCTCGACGGGGACGAGGAGGATCTGATCCCGAGGCAGACCGTTATAATAACAGTCTCCAAGGACAATTACATCAAGAGGATGCCCTTGAGCACCTACAGGCAGCAGGGGCGCGGAGGCGTCGGGCTCACGGGAATGCAGACCAAGGAGGAGGACCATGTCGATTCCATGTTCGTCACGTCCTCCCACGATTATATCCTGTTCATAACCAATCTCGGACGCATACACTGGCTCAAAGGATACAGGATCCCGGAGGGAAGCCGCCAGTCCAAAGGGAAGCCGATCGTGAACCTGCTTCCGGATCTCGAAGAGAACGAGACAGTGGTCAGCACCGTGTGCACCCCGGATTTCCCGGATGACAAATACATCGTGTTCTGCACCAGGAGGGGGCTCGTGAAGAAGACCGCTCTGTCCGCCTACGGAAACGTCAGGTCCAAGGGAATAAAGGCGATACTGTTCAGGACCGACGACGAGGAGGACACCGGCGACGAGCTTATCGAGGCGGATATAGCCGGAGGGGAGGACGATATAATAATGGCGTCCAGATCCGGAAAGGCTATCAGGTTCTCTCACGACGAGGCCCGTCCTATGGGAAGAACGGCCACCGGGGTCAGGGGAATGAAGCTTTCCGGCGATGATGAAGTCGTATCTCTGGCGATAGTGAGATCCGGCGACAGGCTCCTGACCGTGACCGAGAACGGATTCGGGAAACTGACGGACGTAGACGCCTACTCCAGGCATCACCGCGGCGGGCAGGGCGTGATTACCATCATCTGCAACGAGCGCAACGGAGACGTGGTCAGCGTCCGCAAGGTGTCTTCCGGAGACAGTCTCATGCTCACGTCCAGATCCGGAAAGGTTCTGCGCATAGACACAGACTCCATCCGCGAGACCGGGCGCAACGCCCAGGGCGTGAAACTTATGGATCTCCGCGACGGGGACAAAGTCGTCGCGGTCCAGCCGGTAATGAAGGAGCCGGAAGAAACAGAATGATCTTTATCCGGGGAATCCCGGAGTCAAACCTTTTCCGGAAATTTCCGGACGGATCATTGCGGAGAAGCGGCTCTGACTTCCGACATGATCTTTTCGTACAATTCCGCCGGAACCCCGATCATTTCCGCCGCCTTTTCGGCGGACCATCCGGCGGATTTCATTATGTTCAGCACCGATTCGCGGTATCCGGCGATTTTTCCCTCCTCGATACCTCTCTCCATTCCTTCCTCTATTCCTCTCTTTATCCCCTTTTCGATTCCCTGTTCGATCAGCCCGCTTCTGTATTCCTCATCCAATGTCGCCGTCATGACCTTCAGACACTCCCGGAGTTGCTCATCGATATCGATGTTAAAAAAATTGTTTAAAAACAGTTTGCGCTCTTCCCCGCTCAGTCCTCTGAAGAAAGCCGATCCGCATATCATCAGAAGGCGGCTGCCCTTCGCTTCGCGGGGATCTCCCGTGCGGATTTCGATTATGTTAAGATCCGGATCCGTCTGATACGGCACCTCTCCGCCGCCGGTCTCCAGACATCCTCCCAGCTGTATTTTCGCAACGGTATTCTGCAGCTCTTCGGGCGGACTGATATTTATCCAGATAGAATAAACCGGGAGAAGCTTATCGAAATCGCTGTCCTCGAAGAAGACGTTCTTCTCGTCGGAAATGATCCTCGCCGCCTGATACAGCTCTCTTTTGATCAGGCTGTATCCGGGCCTGTGCCTTCCCTGGATCTCCAGATTTACGAGTATGCTTCTTTTCCCCGGAATATCGACGAGGAAGAGGCTGTCGTATCTCAGCGGACCGTTTCTGATCGAGAAAGACTCTCTCGCCGCCGAAGGCAATAAGGATCCTTCCCCGGAGGGGCGGATCCATCCGCTTATCTCTTCCGGGGAGCAATCTTTCAGCCCGTCGATCGCTTCCCTGAGCAGGTTCGACAGGAACTGCCTGTTGTGGATTATGCCCTTCGCGGCCTGATCCATCCGGGTATCCCCGCCGGGCATCTCCGGGCGCGTCTCCTTTTCCATGCCCGGAACGCATACGGTTTCCGGATATTACGGGAGCACTGTGCGGTAACGATGCGGCGGACGACTCCAGTTTTTTCGGATAAGGATAAAAGCGCAGTCAGTCATTAACCGCCGGAGTCTTGATACGATGAAGGTTCTGATTCTCAACGGGAGCCCTCACAAAGAGGGGAATACCTCCGTAGCATTGAAGGAGATGGAGAAGGTATTCGAAAGCGAGGGCGTGGAATTCGAAACGGTGCTGCTCGGCAATAAGGATATCAGAGGATGCACCGGATGCGGCAGATGCTTCGAGAAGGGATGCTGCGTCTTCGACGATGCGGTCAACGAGCTGGCGCCGAAATTCGAAGCCGCCGACGGTCTCGTCGTCGCATCTCCGGTTTATTACGCGTCCGCCAACGCAACTCTCGTCGCGTGTCTTCAGAGGCTTTTCTACAGCACCCGCTTCGACAAGACGATGAAAGTCGGGGCCAGCGTCGCGGTGGCGAGGCGCGGGGGTTGTTCCGCTGCCTTCGACGAGCTGAACAAATACTTCACGATATGCGGAATGCCGATAGCCTCCAGCCAGTACTGGAACAGCGTTCACGGGAGGGCTCCGGGCGAAGCGTCCCGGGATGCCGAGGGCCTGCAGACCATGCGCACTCTCGCCAGAAACATGGTTTTCCTCATGAGATCGATCGCTCTCGGAAAAGAGAAATACGGGCTTCCGGAAAAAGAACCCGTCCAGCGTACGAATTTCATTCACTGATGCCGATCCCGGCCGGAGAGACGGAAACAGCAGAGAGTCCGTATCTCCGGCCGCCGGATTTATCATCAGGCCGTTCTGGACGCAGTATCTTATATAGAATGACTTATATCGCTCGTTTATGGCAGCCGATAAAATATGCTCTTCATGCGGTAAGAGGCTCATCGGACGCGGCAATACCTTCTTCAAATGCCCCAAATGCGGGGATTTCGAAATCGGAAGGTGCGATCAGTGCCGCGATCAGGGTGTGCCCTACGAGTGCAAAAAATGCGGATTCATGGGACCCTGAGGTGTGATTATGGGACAGATTGTCGCAGGATACGATCTTATGCCGGAAGGGACCGATGTCGATCTTCAGGCCGTAATTGATTCTCTTCCCTCCGTTCTTCCCGCCGGCGTAAAACTGCTGGAGACGAAGATCGCCCCCGTAGCCTTCGGTCTTATGAAGGTGAACGCCGGTTTCCTCATCGACGATTCCGATGAAGGCGTCGGCGGAAAACTCGAAGACGCTCTCCGCTCGATCAAAGGAATCGAGGGCGTCGAGTGCGTTTCCCAGACCGTTTATTGAAATTCTGTTTTTATTTCCGCCGGATTTCATTCCGGAATTCCGGCGGCGGCTTTATCGCGTTTTCTTATCAGAGCGAAAGCCGTGAGCAGTATGCCCGCGTACTGAATCACGCCTCCGGCATAGTACTGCAGCTCCATCAGCGTTAACGGGCCGATGCGGGTCTGGTATGCGGTGAATACCGAGAGCAGAGTATCCGTGCTCATGAAATCCGTCCATACCGCCACAGGGAGCGCCATATCCGCGTTCAGGGGAGTAAGGAATACGATCGCCGATACCGACAGGACTGCCCACGGCAGAACGAATTTTCTGTCGCATGCAGCCATAAAGGCCAGGAACGGAATCATGAGGACCAGGTACTGGGGGGCCGGAGGGTAAAGCATGCACAGCAGCGCCGCTCCGAAGCAGTAAACCACGAGTTTTCTGTCGAGATCCTCCTTTCCGGATTTGTGAAGGAAATATCCCAGCAGGACGGAGCCCGCGAATATTCCGATATAAAGCAGAACCCTGGATGAAAACTCGATCAATCCCAGTATATTTCCGTTGGACGGGGCCGAGGATCTGTCGCTTATGAACTGGAACGCTCTCATCACATCCCCGTCGAGTATCATCGGAAGGAAAATGATCAGGCTCATCGCTCCGAACCCGAGCACGGAGCGCAGCAGGCGTCCGGCAAATTCTCCACGGTACCTGGTGTAAAGGTACGAGACAAGACAGAATATCATGAAAGCAGGGAAGAATTTTGTCCATACTGCTATGGAAAACGTCATTCCCGCCATGAACGGGCGGTTCTCCAGTATGAGGAGAATGGTAAGAACGGCGAACACTGCAGAAATGGTGTCAGGCATTCCGTTGAACGATACGACCCCGATAACTATGGGGCACAGAAACACCATGGCCGCGGCTCTGGCGGCTTTTTCTTTTCCCAGAAATCTCTCAGACAATCTGTATACCAGCAGCGTCAGTATTATATCCGAGATGATCAGCGGGAATTTTACCAGATAATTGAAAGCCGGGGAGCTTATGGTCGCGCTCAGCCTGAAGCCCGGAATGTTCTCCGTGAACAGGAATTCAGGAACTCTGAGGGAAATCTCTCCCGTATCCAGAAACAGAGACTGCACGGCGGAGGACAATCCGAG
>JAEEKU010000004.1 GCA_016282555.1 Methanomassiliicoccaceae archaeon | reverse complement strand
TTTGGAGTTTCGGAAACGATGCTTCCATGTAATCCGGAATAGATACCCGGCTTCGCGTCTTCCCTCGGCATAACCGCCGGAGATCTGTTCATCGCCGCATTCGCATACACTCTGTCCAGATTCACCGGGCGCTCTGATTCCGTGTTCAATATCACCGATACGGGCAGAATATCCTCGGAGACAGCCGGTTCCATAGGAATGTTCGTAAGGACCCTGCCTTTGCGCATCGACTGCTCCGATCGCAAATCCTCCGCTTTCCTGAAAGAAGTTTCATCCGTGCATCTGGATTCGATGTCTAACGGGATCATCCCTTACGGAAAACTTGCGAAAAAATACGGCGTGTCGTTGTCGGTTCTTTTCGAATACAACGCCGGAATAAACCGCGCATTCCAGTCCGAATCCTCCTCGTTCGAAGCTGATGCTCCGTCCGGATCGGGCATCGTATCCGATATCCAGTGCGTAATTTCCGATAAAGATGACGGCTATTGCGTCTCCCTGTTCCACTCTGATAAATTTTCCGGCGATACGGCGGAACTGATGACGGACGCGTACTGCCGCGTAGTCAGCGGACTTATCGAAAAAGATAATCTCTCGGATATCATCTATACCTCCGGAGACGACGTTATCCGTTCGGAATCCTTCAACGCCAATGAGAAGGTAATAAAGTACCCGGATATTCTGAAAGCGTTTGCGGATAACGTGCCGCTGTACCGTGACAGACCTCTCGTTTCGTTCAAAGATATTTCGATAACTTACGGCGAAGCCGATATCATCTCCGACGGGATCGCGTACAGACTGAAATCCTCCGGGATAAAAACCGGAGACAGAGTCGCCATACTGGTTCCGAGAAGCGAATGGTACCTGCTTTGCGCACTCGGAGTGATGAAAACCGGCGCGGCTTACGTCCCGATGGATACCGATCATCCGGATGAAAGAATTTCGCTGATGATTTCCGACTCCGCCTCCAAAGCGGTCCTGGTAACCGGCGAAACGTACGCCAGATGCTCCGGCCTCGCTAAGACGGAGATCATAGACTGCACGCTTTGTCCGTTCACGGAGAAGGTTAAACCGGTTCTGGATCCCGGTCTTCCGATGGTTGTGCTGTATACTTCAGGCACTACCGGAAAACCGAAAGGAGCCGTACTTACCCGCAAAGCAATCGGAAACCTGTCGCAGTGGTATGCGGAAACTTCCGGAATGACCTGTTCGGACATTACCGGGCTTCATACCTCGTATTCTTTCGATATGCATGCGGTAGCGCTGTATCCGCCGGTTCTCGCCGGAGCCTCTGCGGATATAATCCCGGGAGAGATCCGTCTCGATCTGGATGCGCTCGACGGGTATGTGCGCTCCCGCGGCATTACCAATATGTTCATAACCACCCAGCTCGGAAAAATGTTCGCGGAAAAGCGCTGCCTGAAATTCCTTTGCGTAGCTGGAGAAAAACTCGGAGAATTCCGTGTTCCGGACCATACGGCTATTATCGATGCGTACGGTCCTACTGAAAATCACGTATCTACTTACACTTATGTTACAGACAGAATCTGCCCGTACTCCGTGGGAAAGCTGCTCCCCAACATGAAAGCGTACATACTGGACGCCGAAAAGAGGAGAGTCCCGTACGGGGCCGTGGGGGAGCTGCATCTCTCCGGATACCAGCTGTCGCTCGGTTATCTGAACAACGAGAAGCTGAACTCCGAGGTGTTCCTGAAGAACCCGTTCTCATCCGAGCCGGGTTACGAAAGAATGTACGCGACCGGGGACTTCTTCAGGCTTCTGCCGGACGGGACTCTCGGCATCATCGGGAGAAGGGACGGCCAGGTCAAGATCAGAGGCAACAGGGTCGAGCTCACCGAGGTCGAATCCGCGATAAGGGAGATTCCCGGAATAAAAGACGCTACCGTCCAGACCGTTAATCTGACTTCTTCCGGCAAAGAGCTTTGCGCGTTCATAGTCGGCGATGCGGATCCCGAATATGTTAAAAAATGGGTTTCCGACAGAAAACCGGCCTATATGGTTCCTGCCTTCGTAGTAATTCTCGACAAAATTCCCCTCAATGTCAACGGAAAGGTAGACAAAAGAAAACTTCCTCTTCCGGACATCTCTCTTAACGCGGTTTACGAACCGCCGAGAAACAATACGGAGCTTGTTCTCTGCAAAGCGTTCCAAGAAGTGCTCGGAATAGAACGGATAGGAATTAACGACGACTTCATACGTCTCGGCGGAGATTCCCTCAAAGCGATCAAGGTACAGAACATCTCGAAGGCTGCGAACGCTTCCGAGATACTGATGTACCGCACCCCGGCTTCGATTTCGGAGCATTCCTCCAGACCGAAAACGGAGATACTGTTCTCCGAAGAGGAAGGATGCCCCCTGTCGGAAAGCCAGTTGAACGTTTTCCTCGACATGGAAACGGGCTCCGGCAGAGAATACGTGATCCCGTTCGAATTCTGCATCCCGCCCGGCGTTTCGGAAACCGGTGCGGAAAAGGCATTGGAAAAAGCAATAGAAGCTTATCCGGCGCTCAGAGGAAGAGTATCTGAAAAAGACGGGGAGCCGTGGATGTATTTCGACTCCGTTCCGGAAATAGGAAAGGGAGCCCCCTCCCGTCCGGATATCCGCAGATGCCTGTCCTCGTTTTCGATCGGCGGAAACAGAGTCAGAGGACTCGTCAGCCATCTGGGATTCGATGGTTACTCGTTCGGAATACTCTGCAAAGCGCTTGAAAAGGCCGTTTCCGGAGAAGAGATCGGCAGGGATCCGGGGATGTTTATCTCGTCTTCATACGATCGCAGCGCGCCCGGAACCGCACGCTACGCCGCCTCTCTCGCCCATTTCAGAAGCATGTTCGAAGATGCCGACACGGATTCCGGCATAGTTCCGGAACCGGACGGAAAACAGGGATTCTGCGAGAAGAAACTCGGCATCAAACCGGCGGAACTTTACTCGTTCGCATCCGGACATAACTCCACATCGGGAGCCGTGGCCGCTGCGGCATTCGCGTACATGCTTTCCAGATTCACCGGCAAACAGGATCCCGTATTCTGCATAACCGATAACGGCAGAGAACTTCCAGGATTGGACGGATCCATAGGAATGTTTGTAAAAACGATACCTCTGAGGATAATCTGCTCCGAAGACTCGACTGACAGTTTCATTTCCCGCGCTTCAAAACAGATCTACGAAAGCATTTCGGCCTCCGAAGTGCCGTTCAGAAAACTCTCCGGAGAATTCGGGATTAAATCCGATGTTATATTCCAGTACATCCCCGGGTCTCATCCGGATAATCTTTTCGGCAATTCATTTTCAGATTCCGGGCTAACGGCAGGGGTGATCGACTCCGGCGATGATCTGAAGCTTATACTCTCGCACGGGCGCGAAATCAGCGAAACGACCGCCGGAAAAATGGTACAGGCGTATGAGATGATTCTTTCCGGCCTGATGAAATGCGGAAATCTTTCCGAAATCGATTACACTGGCAACGATGTTCCGATCATAAAGGGGCCGAGCCGCAGTCTGAAATACGCGCATATCCTGGATGCTCTCCGCGATCACATTTCCGACAGAAAACTGGTTCTCTGCGACGGAAGAGCGCTGAGCTATAAAGAATCGGACATTCTCTCCGATTCGATTGCCGCCAGACTGGAAGAAGCGGGAATCCGCCCCGGAGACCGCGTAGCGTTAATGACGGACAGAGACGAGTGGTTTGTCCTCTGTCTGCTGGGCGCTCTGAAAGCCGGCGCTGTTTACGTCCCGGCCGATCCGGATTATCCGGATGAGAGGCTGTCCTGGATGATCGCGGATTCCGGAACGAAAGCCGTCCTTTGCCCGCCGTCCGCCGTCAACCGCGCGAAGAATCTGTTTTCAGGCCCCGTATTAGACTGCACCTCCTGCGAACCCGGAAATTACAGTCCTGAAAGGCATGATGCCGCGACGATCCTTTACACATCGGGAAGCACCGGTAAACCGAAAGGCACCCTGATCTCCAATCTGGCGATAATGAATATGGCCGAAGATTTTTGCGGAAAAACGGCGCTTTCCGAATCAGACACCATCGGAATGTACAGTTCGATAGGCTTTGATGCCCACATGCTCCTGTTATCCTCGATTTTAAAGGGAGCTTCTATTGACATTATTCCGGAAAAATACCGTCTGGACATAAGTCTTCTGAAGAAATACATCTCTTCAGAGCGTATCTCAATACTGTTCATGACTACGCAGGTCTCAAAAATGTATTTGTCTTCGGAAGGAGAGAATCCTCTGAGACTGCTTCTGACCGGCGGTGAAAAACTCGGTGATTTAGAATACAGCGGCGATTGTACAGTCATAGATCTTTACGGACCTACGGAATCTACGGCATACGTCACAGGAATCAACATCAAAGACAGATTATGCGGCTATTCCACGGGACGGTTAAACATCAACACAGAAGCGTACATACTGGACACGGAAAAAAGAAGAGTCCCGTACGGGGCCGTGGGGGAGCTGCATCTCTCCGGATACCAGCTGTCGCTCGGTTATCTCAACAACGAGAAGCTGAACTCCGAAGTGTTCCTGAAGAACCCGTTCTCATCCGAGCCCGGTTACGAGAGGATGTACGCGACCGGGGACTTCTTCAGGCTTCTGCCGGACGGAACGCTGGGAGTCATAGGAAGAAGAGACGGCCAGGTCAAGATCAGA
>JAEEKU010000051.1 GCA_016282555.1 Methanomassiliicoccaceae archaeon | reverse complement strand
GGTTTCAACGGAGGCTCCGGTCTGTCGGCGGATATCACGGCAGTGAACGCGGTAGTGACGACCATGGCCGCCTCCGCGGCGGGAATGCTGTCCTGGGCCGTCGTCCAGTATATGCATGCGGGCCATACCGGTTCTCTCGGTCTGATCACCGGCGCGATGTCAGGAATGGTGGCGATAACTACCGCAGCCGGATATGTCGGGCCGGGCCCTGCCATAATCATAGGGGCTGCCGGAGGCGTCGTGTGCTATTTCGGAGTACTGCTGATGAGATCCAGATCCGGAGTGGACGACGCGCTGGACGTCTTCGGCGTGCACGGAACGGGGGCGATATGGGGCGCCGTGGCCACCGGTATTTTCGCCGATCCGGCTATGGTTTCTCCCGGATACGAGGGGCTGATCTACGGAAGCGCGGATCTCTTCGCCGGCCAGATCGCCGCGGTTCTGGTTACGATAGCTTTCTGCGCGGTCGCGTCCTATCTGATAATAGCCGTGATCTCGAAGTTCATAAGAGTGCGTCTCAGCGAGGAAGAGGAAGCGATCGGGGCCGACATTTCCGAGCACGGGGAACCCTCTTACATAATATGAGGCGGGAAATATGAAGATGATAATGGCAGTGATACGTCCGGAGAGGCTTCAGGCGGTCAAGGACGCGCTGGAATCCGCGGGAATCGGCGCGATGACGATAACCGATGTCAGAGGAAGAGGCCAGCAGCGCGGGCTGACGTTTTCCAACAGGGTCGGGACGATCAGGGTGGACGAGATAGAAAAGACCAAGATCGAAACGGTCGTCGAAGATTCTCAGGAAGAGGCGGCGATAGAGGCGATCAAGTCCGGGGCGAAAACCGGACGGATGGGCGACGGGAGGATATTCGTGATTCCGGTGGAGAGATCCGTACGCATACGCGACGAGGATCCCGATTCAGTTTAATGCCGCACGACGCGGGCATCTTCCCGCAATGCGGCAGACATTCTGAAAAGAAACGTTTTATGAGAATCCGCCGCGCCGGCCGGAGTACCCGGCGGCGGTTATCTTTCCGTGCCGTATTTTCTTCTCAGCCTGTCGTCGCTGTCCTCTACCGAGCCTTCGATCTCGCCGTACGCCTGTTCGAGGCGCCTGATCATCTCCTCGTCCGCGTTCCAGAGCTTTCTTTCGATGCACTCTATCATGCAGGATACTATTTCCAGAAGGGAATAGGGGTTTTCGCGCTCGATCCATTCCCTCGAGCGTTCGAATACCACATGCTCCGCGAACTCTTTGAACATCCAGTCTTCCATCGCGCCGCAGGTCGCGGCCCATCCGATCATGTATTCGGCGGTTATCGCGAGCACGGTCGCTCCGTGGTATCCGTGCTTTTCCAGGCCGGAAAGGTATTTTTCGTTGAGGAAGCGGCATCTCATAACCAGGCCGCATTCTTCCCTGGCCGTGCGGATCTTAGGGCGCTCCGGATCCGCAGTGTCTCCGATCAGAAGCTCCAGATCCTTTCCGGTTTCCGATTTTACAAGCGCGGCGATTCCCCCGAGATATGAGAACACGTCGTCTCCGGTGAAAACGTCTATCTGCCTGTCGGGCATGTTCTTGACTCCGACGTCGGCTCTGGACAGTTTTCTGACGAATGCTTCCTCCATCTCGGTTTCTATGCCGTCTCCGGAGAAGCCGCGCCCGCCCCAGACTTTGTAAACCTGCGCCAGATCGCGAACGTCTTTCCAGTTTCTCTGGTAGATCGGAGCCATTATGCCTCCTCCGTAGGTTCCCGCGCGTCCCCCCAGAACCCTGATTCTGGCCAGCCGGACGGCCTCGTCTTCCGGAATCTTCCGGCTGAGGTTTTCCGCTATCTCTTTGGCCAGGTTGGCTTTGATATAATTCTCCTCTTCGCTCTCGTCGAGCTCTGATACAATGTCGACGGCGCGGTTTATGATCCCGACCAGATTGGGAAACACGTCGCGGAAAAGGCCCGTTATTCTTACCACCACGTCTATGCGGGGACGGCCCAGCTCCCGGAGGCCGGCAGGTTCGAGCCCGCCTATATGCCCGTTCTTCTGCCATACCGGGCGGATTCCCATGAGCCACAATATGTAAGCGAGATCCTCGCCGCCGTTTTTCATGGTATCCGTGGCGAAAATCACGAATGCCACCGTACCGGGATAGGAGCCGTGCTCTTCCGTATAGCGGGAAATCATGGTTTCCGCGCTCCGAACTCCGTTTTCCCATCCGGCACGGGTCGGAAGCGCGTCCGGATCCAGGCCGTACGTGTTTCTTCCGGTGGGGAGAGCGTTCGTCTGTCCGCGGGACAGGGCTCCGGGAGGCCCCGGAACGATGTATTTTCCATCGAGGCAGTCCGTTATGGTTTGGAGTTCCATATCCGTGCGGAGAAGGGACGGAACCAGCGTATCGCAGACGAATCTGCAGATGTCTCCGGTTCTCGATTCCGGATCGCAGATATCCGGTATCGCGTTCTCGTCGAATCCGCTTTCGTACAGACGCGATACTATTTCTCTGCACAGCGATTCGATCTTTTCTATGTCTTTTTCCCGGTCCAGACGGAAATCGGAGGAAACGGCATCTCTGAGCGAATCGCCGCAGTCTCCTTTTACTCTGAGAGACGAAACGATCGTATCGATGAGATCCTGTCCCTCCGGAGGCTTCCCCATTATATGGAGGCCGCAGGGAATAAGCGTGTCCCTGATTTCCTCCAGACGATCGGCGATTGTCCCCGTTTTTCCAGCCAGATCCGGATCGTCAGGGTCGATTTTCAGGGACTCGGCGATGGATTCCTCTCTGAGTTTGTCCCTGATTTTTTCCAGCAGGTCCGCGCGTCCGCGGTTCTGAGACGCCTGTTCCAGATATTCCCGCACAAGATCATCGAGATCGTTCATCGCGCCGCCGAGCTCCGAACGCGTCATTACGGGCGCGCCGTAGCCGTCCAGAACCGCTTCGGATCTCCGTTTGGCCTGCACCCCTTCGCCCGGATTGTCGATTATATACGGGTAAATGTCCGGTAGGCAGTCCAGCGCTATATCCGGGTAGCAGCTGCATGACAGCCCTGTATTTTTTCCGGGAAGCCATTCCAGGCTGCCGTGCGTTCCCAGATGTATAACGGCATCCGCCCGGAACACGTCTCTGAGCCACTGGTAGAAAGCTAAATACTGGTGATGGGGCGGAAGCACAGGATCGTGGTACATCCTGTCCGGATCGTCCCACGAGCGCAGAGGCTGGATGGTCACCAGAACGTTTCCGAAGACGGTGCCGGGAATGATCAGCCCGTCATCCAGAACAAACTGGTTTCCGGGAGGCTCTCCCCATCTTCCGGCCATATCTCCGCGGTTGAATTCCGGAAGATTTCCGAATCTCTCTTTGTATATTTCCCCGTCCATGATATCCGCGGAGGTCTCTCTTATCTGCGCCTCGGAAAAAGAATCGAGGCAGTTGCTGACTCTGGATATGAGAACGTCTAGAAGCGCGCGGCCGTTTTCCGGAATATCGCCGACGGTATATCCTTCGGATTTCAGATGCTTCAGTATTCCGATGACGGATCCGGCGCAGTCCAGTCCGGCCGCGGAGCCGATGCGCCCGCAGTCAGCCAGTTTCTGGTACAGAATCACCGCGATTCTCTTATCCTTGTTTTCCTTTCTCCTGAGGTTGATCCAGTTGCGGACTAGGCGCGAAAGGTGATCTATGCGCTCCGGAAGGGGAATCGTCAGGGCGTTTCCGCCGGCATCCCTTGTCATGCACCCTATCGGCACGCAGTCGATCTGGCCGTCCAGCTCAGCCCATGCCGTGAAACTGCTTATCGTTCTGCGGTCCGCTCCCGCGCGCATATCAGCGAAATCTAAGAAATCCCCCTGGGCCAGCATAGTCTGGAAAACAGGTACTCCCGTCAGGCTGCGGAGGAAATTGTCCTCGTCCCTGAGAGATTCCCCCGCGCTTACCAGCAGAGAAAACGGGGATATGCAGATCACGGCGTCGACTATGGGCGTCCCGTTATCTGTGAAATAATCGTAGAATACCGATCTCGCCCCCT
>JAEEKU010000050.1 GCA_016282555.1 Methanomassiliicoccaceae archaeon | reverse complement strand
TACTGCGCATGGCGCCTGTATTCGTGGAACGGACAATGGGAGTATCTGGGAACCGATCTGGATTCGGGCTGTTCCGGAACCGCAGCGTTCGGATACTACCCGGAGGGTTTCGCTCCCGTCTGCACTCCCGGATACCCCGACGCCTGGACCGTTATCGGCGGATCGTCCTCCGCATCCAACGTTTCCGCCTCTTTCGGGCAGAGGGAGCCGGAGATGCCGGTCGAGTGGTACAACACTTACAGCACCGGATACGTGGATTCCGGGCTGGTCGGCGCCGGAAACATTCTCTATCATACTACCGGCGGGGTCTACGGCGCGTCCGGAACCGACGCGGACGCCTGGGTATACGCCCTCGACCGGTTCACCGGCAGCGTTATATGGAAATACACCGAGAAGAAAGGCGCCGGGTACGAGGTCTCCACTCCCCTGATAGCCGGGAATTATCTTATCGTCACGTTCACGTGCGGGGAAGTTGTCTGCTTCGACAGATTCAGCGGCGCCGTGACCGACACCTTCCAGGCGGAGTCCGCGCCTCCCGCCGATGAGGACGGGGACGTTCTGTGGGACGGCAGGGTGTTCTATACCGGGGGAACCACTCCGGTCTTCGATTCGGGACACATCTATTTCGGAACCTCTTCCGGAACGGTGGTGTCTCTGAACCTGTCTCCGGAGGGGAAGTTCAGCAGATTCTGGGAGTACGTTCCCTCTTCCGATACGGATTCCTCCGGGAACTATACCGGAACCAGGGGATGCTTCTACTACCATGCGCCGACCATCGGCTCCGCCGGCGGGAAGAAGGTTCTGTACATCGGAAATTACGAAGGCTACGTTCACGCGGTCGACGCCGAATCCGGAGAGGCGATCTGGGTGAAGAGGGTGATAGACATGAGGGAGAATAACAGGGCAGCTCCCGGAACGCCCGGTTCCGCCGCATCGGTCTCTATGTCTCCGGACGGATCCGTTCTTCTGGTCGGATGCTCGGACGGCGCCCTGTTCTCGCTGGAGGGGTACCTCGTGGCTCTGGATCCCGCTACCGGGGAGACTCTGAAGAAACGGGACGGCTCCGTATGGAAGCTGGACGCTCTTTTCACCTCTCCGGTCGTCACGGAGAGCGGATTCTACGTTTACGTCACCCCGCTCTCGTCCGGTTCCAAGTACTTCGACGGGGCGGACGGCGGAACCGTGGAAGTTTCCGCGGCGGTCTACAAATTCGCATGGGACGGAACCGCCGTATGGAAAACTAAGGATTATCAGATGATAAAAGGCGCCCTGACGCTGGATTCTTCAGGCATGCTGTACGGAACGGATTATTCCGCGGGAGGGTTCTGGCCGACCGGAGGGGGGCTCACCGCCTGGGACTCCGCCGACGGGACCGAGCTCTGGAGAGTTTTGCTTTCCCCCTATACTCAGGATTCCTACTCCATGGTCCAGCCTACCGTCGTCGGGGGAAAGATCTACACGGGAAACGATTTCGGGGCCGTATACTGCGTCTCCGACGTGAAGGGAGAGGGAACCGAGGAGGAGAAGATCCAGGAGCTCCAGACGGAGGGCTTCGCGCACTGGTCATGGTATATCACTGCAGCCGTCGTGTTCGCGGCCGCTGCGCTGTTCGTCTATATGTACAGGAGGGCAGGCAATGCCTAAAGAAGGGGTGTTTTCCCGTTTCAGAAAAGGATACAGAGGTTTGAAGGAGGATCTGGAGACTCCGGATGTTTCCGAAATCGAACTGAAGAAGAAGAGATTCAGGCTTATCGTGATTTTCGGGCTGTTCATGTCCGCGATCGCTTTTCTGATCTCGATCTCCATATCGTCGGGGGGAGTGATTCCGGTGAGCGAGGCGATCGGGGCCCTGTTCTCTGCCATAGGAAAATCGTTCAGCGGAGACACGAACCTGAACATGATAGAGCTTTACATCTACAACGCCAGGCTTCCGAGGACGATTGCCTCCATAGCCGTCGGGGCCGGCCTCGCGGTGGCCGGATGCATGTATCAGGCGATCATCAGGAACCCTCTCGTTGATCCGTATATCACCGGAGTGTCTTCCGGTGCGGGGTGCTTCGCCATGGCCGCGACCGCTCTGGGATTCAGCATTCCGTTTCTCGCGGACAATACTCTGTACATCATACCCGTGGTGGCTATCGTCGGAGGAATAATCGCTTTCGCCATCACCATGACGGTCGCCGAGGGATCCGGGGGATCGTCCGTTAATTACATTCTTGCGGGAACCATCGTCGGATTCGCGTTCTCGTCCGTCCAGACCGTCTTCATGTCCATGGGAAAGGACAATCTCACCGACGTCATGTGGTGGCTCTACGGCTCTTTCGCGAACATAACATGGGAGAACGCGTGGATCGTCTTCATACCGGTCGTGGGCATCTCCGTCATAGCAATGATCTGGGCAAGGGAGTTCAATCTGTATTCCATGGGAGAAGATCAGGCCCGCCAGCTGGGGCTCAGCGTCAAGAAATTCAAAAGGGTGACTATGGTGACGGCCTCCGTCCTTACCGCGCTCTGCGTCGCGTTCGTCGGAATTATAGGGTTCGTGGGACTCGTCGTTCCCCACGCGTGTCGTATGGCTCTCGGGAGCGATCACCGTCTCATCATGCCAGCTTCCATCGTTATAGGGGCTATGCTGATGCTGTTCGCGGATCTGGCCGCCAGAACGGTCATGTCTCCGGCGGAGCTGCCGGTGGGGGCGATTACGGCGATGATAGGCACTCCCGTGTTCGCTTACATGCTTATGAGAAGGGGGCGCAACTATGACGGATGAACCCCCGGTTCTGAGAATCAGAGGCCTCACGAAGGAATTCGACGGATTCCAGGCTCTCAAAGGAATAGATCTCGAATTCGGCAAAGGGCTTCTCATAGGGCTGATAGGGCCCAACGGATGCGGGAAGTCTACGATGATGAAATGCATCTCCAGGATACACGATCAGACCTCCGGCACCATCGAAGTCGCCGGAAAGGACGTATCCAGAATGAAAGCTTCCGAGGTGGCCAAACTGGTCGCCAACGTTCCGGCGGAGGCCGGACAGACGTTCGGGATCAGCGTCATGGATATGGTCATGCTCGGGAGGTATCCCTTTGTCGACAAGATCTGGTGGGAGAATCCCGAGGACGAAAGGATAACGAGGGAGGCTATGCGCACTTTCGGGATAGATCATCTGAGGAGGAAGCAGGTCGCCCTGTGCTCTTCGGGAGAGCGTCAGAGGGCGCTCATAGCGAAAGCGTACGTGCAGGAGCCCAGGCTGATGCTCGTCGACGAGCCCACCTCCCACCTCGATATGAAATACAAGCTTCAGGTGATGGAGTATCTTCAGAAGATGTCCCGCTCGGATATGACCGTGATAGTCGCGGAGCATGACATCTCGCTCATGGCCAGATACTGCGACGTCTGCGTCATAATGAAGAAGGGGGAGATAGTGGCCGTCGGGGATCCTAAAGAGATTATAACCGAGAAGCTGATAGAAGACGTGTACGAGGTCGAGGCCAGAGTCGGTCTGGACGCCGACGGCGAGATCTACGTTCTTCCTAAGAGGTACGTGGAAGGCTCGTTATGATCCGGAGGGAGACGGGAAATGAGCGCGGCATGCAGGAGAAACGGTTCGCGTCTGAGACAGCTGATCATGGAGATCAGGGAGCAGGCCGGTCCGGAGTACGATTTTCCGCTTTCCGGCGATGATCAGGGCTGCCTTGCGGAAGATCTCTACACGTGTCCGGAATGCGGATCCAGAGTGATTCCCGGAAACGGTTCCGGCGCCCCGGAGCAGTGCCCGTTCTGCCTGGCTCTGGGAAAAAACACGGACGTCCGCGAATGCAGGTGCCGGAGGTGCGGGTATTCGTGGAACACTTCGGACGTTATGCCGGCCAGATGCCCCGGGTGCAGATCCAGGACCTGGAACTCCGAGTTCATAAAGGTCAGATGCGGCATATGCGGGACCGAATGGAAAGACAGAACCAGAGCCGGCGCGTTTCTCAGATGCCCGGGCTGCGGCCAGACGGACAGCGGCAGGGTTTCCGTCTCTGGACGCTGCGTAGCTTTATGCGCCTACGGCAGGAAGGACAATCCGGAGAGGCTGTACGATCTTATCGCAGGAAAAGAACCGGATGTCCAGAGGGAGATTCTTCTGAAAGAGGGCTGCGGCGGCGATTACGCGGATATTCTGATCTCGTTTCTCGGGGGAAAGGATCCGGTGTCGGTAACGACGGAGAGAAACACATCCCTCCACAAGGTTATGGTCATCATCGCGCCCTACGCGAAATTACTGGGGAGAGATAAGAGATGAGGCTTCTGGCTGTTCCTGCCGTTATAATTCTTTTTGTACTGACTTCATGCGCGTTGTCCGCGGAATCGGACGCGTCCGAGACCGTCCCGGACGGAAGCGTATACGAATACATTACCCACGGGAGCGCCCATCCGGACTATTACTGCGAAATATCCTCCGTCAGGTCGGACGCCGATGTTTTGTACGTGCCGGCGGTTCTCGAAGGCTACGATGTCAGGATTCTGAAGGAGAATTCATTCCTCGGCTGCCCGATGTCCTCCGTCGTGATTCCGGCGGGGATCGAGGAGATCGAGGACGGCGCGTTCGCAGGCTGCGGGAATCTGAGGGACGTTTATCTTCTGGGCGGACTGCCTGGCCGGGGACTTCCGGCGGATGCGAGAATCCATTGCCTGCCGGACGCACCGGGCGATGAGAATTCCATACGCGTGGAAACGATCTCCGGAATATCATATGCGAAGATGCCGGACGGGTGGATGGTTCTCGGAGGGAAACCCTCCGGCGGGAATCTGATCATATCCGATACGGTCCTCGGAGAGAGGGTCGCGTCAGTCGGACCGTACGCTTTCGCGGGAAAAATGACGGAAAGCGGAAAAGTCGACCGCAACACGGATGTCGTCTCCGTTACGATTCCCGAGGGGATCGGGAGCATACGCGAAAGGGCGTTCTATTACTGCGACGTTGTCAGCATAAATT
>JAEEKU010000049.1 GCA_016282555.1 Methanomassiliicoccaceae archaeon | reverse complement strand
GCACACGGAAAACGGTATTCCCTGAGGAGCCATGGAAGGCTCTATGAAAGTGCAGAACGGCTCCTCGAGACTCTCCATTCCCGTCCCGGAATCCGATCCTATGATCACGGAGTCCGGAGTCTTCACGAATATGCAGTCATATCCGGAAACGGCCAGCTGGCACATGGCATACGCCGCGATATCCGTCTCGGTTCCTTCTCCGGTGGACATCAGAGTCCTGGGATCGGATACGTGCTGGTATCTTCTGGCATCCTGAGTTCTCACTGAAACGGAACCGAGTTCGTCGTAAAGATCAGGAAGGCTGCTCCCTCCGACGGTTTTCGCGTACGAATACCGTTCCACCAAGCGGCAGAAAGACAACGCATACAAAGGATCCATGAGATCCAGCCACCCTTCGGGAACCGTATCGCAGAAGCATCCCTGTCTCGAGACTTCCCCGCGGACAGACGATAATACGATCTCTATCTTCCTGGACCTCGGATCCCACCCCGCGCGCGGAGGCAGACATACCGGAATTTCTTTCTTCTGCATCCGATCCAGATGCACATTCTGCGGACCGGAGACCCGGAAGGAGTCCACATAGGCTTCCATGACGAAATCTCCGCCGGGACCGGGATTGCTGATTTCTGCGGTGACTCCCGGTTCCCTTTCCGACAGTTTCACGGAGCCGCTGTAGCGGATGTATATCAGAGGATCGGCCATTTCTTTCCCCGGTTTCATTCTTCTTCGTGTATGGTAACTCCGAGTTTGTATCCGCATCCGGGACAGAATTTGGAGTTTCCGTTTATTTCGCACCCGCATTTGGGACACTGGAGTTTCACCGACGGCGGCACGTATGTTCCGCGGGATGCGGAAGTGTTCTGGATCATCTTATCGAGAAGATCCATCGCGCGTACATGCTCGTCGGCGGCCTGTTTCCTGGCATCTTCTATGCGGTTCAGTATCTCGTCCCTCTGGGCCTGGAGGCGCGCTTTGTCGGCGTCGTTTTCGAAAGCCGCTATATCGCGCTGTATATCCGCTTTATGAATCTCTACGACGTTGGTTTCCTGCATCGATTTCAGGAGGAATTCGTTGTCAGAAAGGACTTTTTCCATTTCCCTTCTGTGTTTTTCCTCTTCCTCGATGCTTCTCAGTTTCATCTGAACTTCTTTATCCGCGTGATCGAGTTCCAGCTGTTTTTTCAGTCTGTCGATTTCGGTTTCGTAATTCTTTTTCTGTTTTTCGATTTCGAATTCGTATTTCTTTCTTTCAGCTTCCAGTTCCGCGGCAGCGTCTTTGGATGATTCCGATCTGCGGATCTCCGCCAGCTCCGACTGGACTTTGCTTTTGCTCACCTCTATCTGCTTCAGTTTAACCTCTTTTTCCGCGGCGGAAAGATCGGAAGAATCCCTGACGTGGATCATTTCCTGCTCGTGGTAGGCTTCCTGCATTTCCAGCTGGTGCTTCTTCTCGAGGGAGCGGAGCTTAAGTTCGGCTTCGTTATCGATATCCGTCAGTCTGGATCTGTGTTCGGCTTCGGTCTGCTTCGCTCTGATAATTATATCGGCGTTGAGCGCGGAAAGGTAATCGTCCATCTTCATGGCCGCTTTTTCGCTGTTCAAAAGCTCGTGAAGCCTGACGGAATGCTCGGAGATGCCCTGGGACTCTTCGTATTCGACATCTCTTTCCAGGGATTCCAGCTTCTTCTTTCTGGATTCCCTCTGGATGTCCTCGTAAGCGTTGCCGTCGATGGATACCGTGGTGTAATTCACGGTGAGACCGTAATTGTTCCAGTAAGGGGATTTGAGATTGAGGGCCGTTTTCAGCGAATTGCAGATATCCTCCCTTTTCTTCTGGACTTCCTCCGAACTCAGCATGGAGATGGATTCGGTGTCGGCGATGTACCGGATATTGTTTTTCAATAGTTCAGCGACGTCTTCCAGACGGTATTCGCGGTATCCGTCCTTGCTGCTGGCGGAACCGGCGGGAGAATTTTCTTTCAGGAGGCGGAGAGCGTTGACGCAGTCTGCTCCACGTATCTGGATCATCATTCCGATAACTCCGCGGATAAGGTCTTTGTCGGAACTGTAGGCTTCGAAGGGCACGGAAATCGTGTGCTTGCCCGTATCCACGATAACCAGCTGCATATCGGAATTTCCGCCGAAAAGTCTGCTGAAAAATCCGGGAACCGCTCCGATCTGAGTCTGCGTAACGACCCTGTCTATCTTCCCTTCCTTTATCACGATGCAGTACTCGTCGGGGTTGATCGTGATCGTTCCCAGATCTTTTTTGTTGGAACGGAGGTAGCCGTAGGACATCCATTGGACCAGAACTCCGTTTTTCCGTCCGTCTTCGCCGTGTATCATTTTAATCTGAATGCAGTAATGCTTAAGCGGTTATAAGCAAAATGTAAACGTATGCTTTTTACTATTTCCGGAGCATGAAAAATCAGTAAAAGTCTTTTAACCGCTCCGCCATTTCAGCGCGGTTATTTCGGCAGGCGGTCGCGATGGAACTGGAAATGTTCGGGAACAGTTATTCGATTTCCGCATCATCCGTTGCCGGGCGCCGCGCGGATAATCAGGACAGTTTCTGCTGGATATATTCGGACGGAAACGGATACGTTACCGGTAACGGAAAACCGGAAGGCCGTAAAGGATGCGAAATGTTCGCCGCGGCGGTCTGCGACGGAATGGGAGGGCTGTCCGGCGGAGCGGAAGCGAGCAGATTCGTTACCGATTTCATTACTAAGTGGTCTCTGAAAGGGCATAGAGGTTCTCTGGAAGACATGTGTTTTGATTTCACGGAGGCGATCGTTTCCGCGGAAAAGGAACTGATGTCCGGGTTCGAAGGCTCGGGAACCACCCTCTCCATGGTACTGGGCGTCGGAGGAAGATGGGCTAGTCTCCATCTGGGAGACAGCAGATGCTATACTATAGACGGGAACGGGAAGGAATTCCGCACCGAAGATCATTCTCCCGTGGAGTCTATGCGTAAAGCCGGCATTCTGGACGAATCTGAAATGAAGGATCATCCGATGAAAAACATCATTTCCAGATACCTGGGCGGAGGTTTTGCGGAAAAACTGGAAATCCGCGAACTGGAAGAGTGGGATGTTCTGGTTCTCTGTTCTGACGGGGCATACGGCAGCGTTTCCAGAGAAGATTTCTTCAGATACATCCGGGAAATGGATGCGGAGAAGATAACCGGAGCCTGTTACGAATCGGGAAGCAGAGACAACATCACCGTTCTCAGGATAGAGAAAAACAAGCCTTAAAGAACTTTATCTAAAGATTTCAGCCATTCGGTTACGGCGGCGGCGAAAACCGTGCGGTCACCGGTGTAACTTATAGTTTTATCGGAAATGAAAAGCCTCATTTTCCTGATCATTTCGATGCAGTTGCTGTTTTCTCCGAAGTCGGAAAAAACAGTATCCGCGTCCGGATAACCGATTTTCAGGAGATCGCGGTATACCGAAGCAAGAATAGAAACGGAACGTTTGTCTTCGATTCCGATTCCGGTGTAATACATAACCGCAGCCGAACCCAGATCTTTCAGGTTTCCGGAAACGAGGAGGATGTGTTCCGGTTCCCATCCGATTTTTCTGAGTATTTTCGATACGAGGGACGAAACCCAGTCGCTGTGGCCGTCTTCCACTACCAGCAGGTTGAACTTTCTGAATCCCATGGAAATTCTGGCTTTGTATATCTCCAGTTCGAGATCGGTATCGTGGATGAACCCGTTGCAGTAGCAGATTACGGAGAACAGCGCCGAACACTGTTTCATATTCCCGTCCGGAGAATGATCGTAACGGACGGCTAGAAGATTGTCGGTAAGGGGAGGGCGTTCGAAACCGGGGATAAGGCTGGAAAAAGAGCTCTCGTCTACGGTGATTTCGTAATCGTCCCCCATGCGGTCCATCTCCGCGCTGAGAACGCAGGAAAGGGACATGTAGAATCTGGTCAGATCGGTTACGACGTCTTCCGGGATATCCGGCAGTCCTCCGAATATTTCCTGGATGACATCGTACTGTTTTTTCATGACGCACTGCAGCAGAACGTCGGTGCGTGCGGATGAGATCAACGCGGTTATCCAGCGGCAGAGGCGCCCGAGGTCCGTATGGATATCGGAGGTTCCGCCGGTGATCGAATCCGTTATCCTAGAATCGCTGAATTTGAGTTTTACCGAAATAAAAGGGCCTTCTCCGGACGTATTCAGCGTGTTAAGGTAATATTGTTTGTTGTTATCGGAAACCCTGACGGCGGTTCCCTGGGGACTGCTGCCGGATTCTCCTTTGATGATTCTGAAAAGAAGATCGTCTATGCGCTTGGATAACTGGTTTGCAGGGGTTCCGGAATTGGTTCCGGCGAACATATACGAAAACTGCTTGGAGATTCTGCGTATATCCTGAAGGGAATGCTCTTCATCAGAAGAATCAGAGGAAAAATGCTGCAGGGAAAAGCGCTTGTAAGCATAATATGAAAACAGATCTGCCATGATAAACGATTTCAGTTTGCGGGCATTCGCTATTCCGTCGTACTGGGGAGCGGGAAGATCGCTTTTCGGGGGGATTGTACGCAGGCGCATGTTATCCTTCTGCCGGGGTTTTTATTGTAAAGGTAAAGTTCTGTGCGATTGCGGTTATCTGATCATCGGAAACATATGATTATTGTGGGAATAGCAAGTAGTTTTGTATCTGCCTAAGCTGTTTGTCCTCAGACTATCTGATACCAGACAACTAGAGGATTATCGAAATCCTCGTGAACGTTGAGTCCGCCGTCTATAACGACTTCGACTGCGTCTAAAGCGCCGTTCTTGGGAAGCTGGTTCACCTTGTAGGTGTAGCCGTGATAGGTTCCGGTCTGTCCAGCCTTGATAAAGGTTCCGTCAGCATGGTTGCCGGTAACGTCATCTGTTATCAGGATCTGGATAGTCTTTCCGGCATCCGCTGCGTTCACGGCCTGAACGATAGCGGTGTGCTTCTCGCCGCAGGGTTCGGGGGTCTCGTAGACCGGGCTCGCAACGGGGTTGTACTGTCTGTGGAACTGCACGTACGCTCCCTTCTGAGTGAATTCGAAGACGAGGATAGTCCTTGCGGCAATGGTGACAGATATAGTACCCGTGTCAGTGGCCTTGTCGGGGCTGCCGACGGGGCGCTCAACATATCCCTTGGGCAGGGTACACTTGGCTGCCATCGTGGAATCAAATTTGGGATTCTCAAGGTAATTATAAGTGAAATTCTCGCCAGACCTTCCCTGGGAGTTGACTCTGATGTCAGCTCCGTCCTTGAGAATGGGTGCTCCGTTGCACATATACTTGACAACAACGGAATACATAGGGGACACAAGCTGGTACCAGATCACGAGCGGGCTGTCGACATCATCATGAACATTAAGTCCGCCGTCGATAACGACTTCAACCGCGTCGTAGACCTTTCCGTCAACGACGGTCTTCGTGAGCTGATTCACTTTGTAGGTGTAGCCATGGTAGGTTCCGGTCTGTCCGGCACTGATAAAGGTTCCGTTAGCGTGGCTGCCGGTAACGTCATCGGTTATCAGGACCTGGGCGATCTTTCCGGCATCTGCTTCAGACCTTGCCTGAATGATAGCGGTGTGCTTCTCGCCATAGGGTTCAGGGGTCTCATAAACAGGGCTCGCAACAGGGTTGTCCTGTCTGTGGAACTGCACGAAGGCTCCCTTCTGAGTGAACTCGAAGACGAGAACGGTCCTTGAACTGTTGATAGTAACGGTTATGGTACCGGCGTCAGCGGCCTTGTCGACGCTGCTGGCGGGCTCCTCGATGTATCCACTGTTCAGGGCGTACTTGGCCGCCATTGTAGCATCGAACTTGGGATTATCAAGGTAGTTGTAAGTGAAATCTTTACCGAACTCTCCCTGAGAAACAACCCTGATGTCAACTCCGTCCTTGAGGATGGGTGCTCCGTTGCACATATATTTAACAACTACAGAGTAGAAGGTCACAGCTGGTGCAGAGGCAGTGACGGTCACTTCGCATGCCGCAGCCTTGTTTCCGTCGACGGTCGTTACGGTGATGACCGCGGTTCCCGCGGATACGGCCTCGACGACTCCGTCGGAGCCCACGGTAGCGACTTTGCCGTTGCTGGTTCTCCAGGCGACTTCTTTGTTGGCGGCGTTGCCGGGTTCGACTGTCGCGGTAAGGGTTTCCTGTTCCCCGGTTTCGAGTTCGAGGGAGGTCTTGTTCAGAGATACTCCGGTGACATGTACTTCGGAAGCTGCGATCATGATGGATCCGTTTTCAGTCACGGAGGCGACTTCAGTACCGTTTACATCATACAACTCAACCTCTCCGAAAGTTAAAGGCAGGACTCCGGAAGCGTCCTCGGCTACGTCGAATATCAGAGTGATGACCGTTCCGGTCGCCGTGACATCGGCAGTGGTGGATTTTCCCTCGCCGTAAACGGTATACGGATTGAAATCGAGAGGACCGTCCGTAATGTCGACCAATTCTCCGTGAGCGACGGAGACGAGAGTGAGTTTTTCATCATAGTTTACTTCGGCGGATATTCCCCAGATTCCGGGGTTCTGGACGAGGCTGAGTTTAACCTCGACGTTCTGATCACCTGCGTGTGCCCCTACAGATTCCAATTCCAAAATACATGTTCCGCCGGATGTAGATTTTTTGCTAAAGATCGCTAAAATGGTGCAATTTCCGGTAACTGTTCCGGTAGAAATCGACCACCTTTCGAATATATACCCGCTTTCAGCAGTCGCTGCTGCGTAATGACTGCTCCCCAAAATCAGTTTGTTTCCAGAAGCAGTTATCTTGGTTCCGTAATCTACACTAAACGATGAATTCGAAACAGATCCGCCGGTTCCGGCCTGAACTGTAACCGTATACTGATTGACAGTTCTTCCGAACTCGGCTTTGATAGTAACATCCGATTTTACAGTGCCCGGTAATCCCGAAAATCCGGTAAACTTATACGTGTACTGCGCACTTGAAGGGGAAGGAGTTGCGTGGCACACATAATCCCCTATCTGGAGAGTGCTTCCTGACGAATAAATCCTGGTTCCGTAATCCACAGTAAACAACGAATTCGAAACAGATCCGCCGGTTCCGGCCTGTACTGTTACTTTGTATTTGTTGACGCTTCTCTCGAAGTGTGCTGTAACGGTCATATCCCCGTAAACTTTGCTTTCCGGAACTGTCCAGCCTGCGAACCTATAGGTATACTGGGCATCGGACGCAGACGGTGCCGCAACGGATGTTCTGCCTCCTGCCGTGAGAGTCGTTCCGGATGCAGAAACGCTGTCGCCGTAATTGACCGGAATCTGGGTGACGGAGACGGTTCCGTATCCCGGAGACTGGATCCTGACCGTTACCGTGTAGGGAGACGCGCTCTTTTCGAAATTGGCGAAGACTGTCACGCTCTGGGTAACCTGGCCCGGGTAACCGGTCCAGTTAACAAATCTGTAAGTCCACTGGCTGTCGGGATTCGCGGGAGTCGCGACGGATGTTCTGCTTCCTACTGTCAAAGTATTTCCGGAAGCGGTTATCTTGGTTCCGTAATCCACCGTAAATGATGAATCGGAAACGGAACCGCCGGTTCCGGCCTGCACCGTGACGGTATACTGGTTGACTACTCTTTCGAAATAGGCTTTAACAGTCACATCGGATGTGACAGTGCCCGGAAATCCCGAGAATCCTGAGAATCTGTACGTGTACTGCGCATTCGAAGCGGAAGGTGTTGCCTGACACACGGAATCCCCTACGCGGAGAGTGTTTCCAGAGGAATAGATCTTAGTTCCGTAATCCGCATCGATGAATTCTTTCGAAACGGTCCCGTATCCTGCCTGCTGCACGGAAACCGTGACTGTGTATTTCGCCGTGCTCTTTTCGAAATTAGCCAGTACAGTGCTGTTTCCCGTGACTGTATATTCGGGAACGGTCCATCCAGCAAAACGGTATCTGGCGCTGGAATCCGAGGTTTTGGGTGTTGCGACGGTGCTCTCCTTGCCTACGGTCAGCGTATTTCCGGAAACGATTATTTTCGTTCCGTATTCCGCGCTGATGCTGCCGACAGCAACCGATCCCATTTCGGATGTGTTTGCAAGAATTTTTACGGAATACAGTTTCTTGGAGGTTTCGAAAACCGCCGTTATTTTCATGTTTCCCGTAACTTCGTCGGTGACTCCGCGCCATTCCACAAAACTGTAACTGTATTGCTTATCGCCGGCGGCTGCCACCGGAACATACGACTGGTTTCCTATTAACAGCGTGTTCCCGGTTTTCGCAAAAGCTGTTCCGGATTTGACATCGAAGAGCGTCACGGAACTCTGGCCGTTGATTGTCCCGCATCCGGACGGGTAAACTGAAAGTTCTACAGTGTTCTGATCGGCAGAAACGTCGCTTCCGGGACTGAATACGCCAGACCAAGCCGCCACTCCGCCGCCTATGAGCAGGATTGCCAGTATCAGGCCGAGTACGATGATTCCAAGGGGCCTGCGCTTTCCTTTTCCGGTATCATCTTTTTTCTCAGGAACGGGAGGAACCGGTTCCGGCGTTAATACCGTATGGATGGAATCCGCGAATTCCTCCGCAGACTGGTACCTTCCGTCTTTTTCTTTGCACAGCGCCTTCTTCAGGACGCTTCTGAATTTGTCCGGAACGGCGTCGAGATCGGGACCGTCCCCGATTGCAGCCATCGCTATTCCGGCTATATCCCTGGAAGAGTAAGGGGAACGGTGCGTGAGAACGCGGTAAAGAAGGATTCCCATCTGCCAGATATCGGTTCTTCTGTCGACGCTTCCGAATGTTTTGGCGGAAATCTGCTCCGGAGCCATATATTCCGGGGTTCCTTTGATCGATACCGTGGAGGTGGAAACGGAATTAACGGACTTGGAGAGTCCGAAATCCGAAAATTTCCAGTTTCCGTTTATTCTCAGAATGTTTTTGGGCTTGATATCGCTGTGGATAATCCCGCAGTTGTGGAGATGCTGGAGTTTGCGGAGAAGTTCTTCCACCAGCGCCGCGTCAGCGTCTTTTGTATCGATTACCTTGCTGAAATCGATATCCCCGTATTCCATTACCATCCACGGGAAAGGATCAAGGCCGTAGTCGACAAGCTGGACCACGGATTCGGGACATTCATCGGACAGTTTGGACCATTCGGAGGCTTCTTTCATAAAGGAATCTTTGATTTCATCATCGATTTTGAAGAAAGTATCCTCGTCGTTGATGTTGACGGTCATGGGAATTTTCATCGCATATCTTCTGCCGTCTCTGATTACGGAATAAACCTTTCCCGATGCTCCCATCCCTATGAGATCCTCAAAACGGTAAAGACTGAAATCCCCCAACACGTCGCCGTTGACGCTTTTCACGTAATCCTGCATTTTCATGACTGTACTGTCCCGTAAGCGGCTGATGCAATAAGTGCACCGTACTCCTTTAGTTACAAAATAACTTTGCCCAATACCTCCGGCATCCGGATTCTATCGTCTGTGTATTCCTATGCCATTTCTTTCCGGGTTCAGTATTGTCTTCCTCAAAAAATCGTAAAGTTGCGGTATAAAACCGCCGAAAGTTGCGGTTTAAATCTTCTAAAAGTATCGGTATAAACCATATATATCTGAATCATATATCCGGACGATTATGACTCTGAAACCCGAGGGATATCTTCCGAGACTGATTGAAAAGGATATCGCCACGGCACTGGGTGCTGCGGGGGCAGTCAGCGTCGAAGGACCCAAGCTTTGCGGCAAAACCTGGTGTTCCAGATATTTTGCCAACAGTGAATTTTCGCTTACGGATCCGTATAACAATTTCAATAACCGCAGAATAGCGGAGATAGATCCATCATCCGTACTGGCCGGAGAACGTCCCCGTCTCATCGACGAATGGCAGGATGTGCCGGGAATATGGGATGCCGTCCGCTACACTGTGGACAGGGACGGTTCCAAAGGAAATTATCTTCTGTGCGGATCCTCTTCCGCCGACAAAGGACGGCTTATGCATTCCGGAGCCGGACGCATAATAAGCGTCAGAATGCGTACTATGTCTCTTTTCGAATCAGGAGATTCGTCCGGCATGACATCGCTTGAAAATCTTTTCTGCGGAAATTTTACGAATTACAACGGAAACCCCGGAGACCTTGAAAAACTGGCATGGCTTATCGTCCGCGGGGGATGGCCGGGAAGCCTCGGCATGAACGAACCTATGGCAAGAGCCATGGCGGAGGATTACATCCAGAAGATCTGTTTTTCCGATGCGCAGAAGATCGGCGGCAGAAGGAGAGATGCTTCCGGCCTGCTTCGCACATTCCGGTCCCTCGCGAGGAACGAAAGCACTCTGGCTTCCAAAAGCAGAATATCTTCCGATATCCGCGAGTACGATTCGGAATCCGTCGACGACGAGACTGTGTCGGAATACATGGACGTTTTCAGCAGACTGTTTCTGACGGATGATCAGCCGGCATTCAATCCCCGTCCGAGATCGAAAACGAGAGTAGGAAAGAACCCGAAAAGGCATCTTGCGGATCCTTCTCTCGCCGCTGCCGCCCTGCAAACGGGAACGGAAGATCTGGTTTCGGATCTGAATACCATGGGATTTTTGTTTGAAGCGCTGTGCGAGAGGGATCTGAGAATATATGCGGAACACGCGGGAGGCTCTCTTTATCACTACAGAGACTACGACGGAAGGGAAATCGATGCCGTTGTCAGCATTCCCCGCAAGGGATGGGGCGCTTTCGAGATTAAACTGGGACAGAATTCGGCCGACGAAGCTGCGGAGAATCTCCTGAGGATCAGGAAAATCATAGAGAAAAAAGAACCGGAATCGGTGCCGGCTTTCATGTGCGTCATAACCGGAACCGGGAGCATGTCGTATCGCAGGGAAGACGGAGTCTATGTCGTTCCCATTACGAACCTCGGCCCCTGATTCGTTCCTTCCGGGCGGTTTCGATGTTAAAACGGGTTCTTTCCCGGACCCTGAACAGATCTCTGTCGGATCGTCCCCCGGTCCGGTAATGTTAAAGAGCGGGGAATAAACCCCGCGCAGGTTTTCACTCGACGTAGTCGAGCCAGGAATCGTATTCGGGAACTTTGCCGGTGACCACGTCGTGGAATCTGGCGTGGATCGCCTGGGATACTTTTCCGATCTTTCCGTCTCCGACCGGCCTTCCGTCGACCATGGTCACGGGGGCGATCTCCGCGGCGGTTCCGGTCATCCACACCTCGTCGGCGGAAATCAGCTGGAACCTGGTGATCTGGGTTTCCTCCACGTCGTAACCCATGTCTCTGGAGACCTGGATGATGGAATCCCTGGTGATGCCCTCGAGAATGGACTCGGCGGTCTGGGGGGTCATGATCTTTCCGTGGCGGTAAATAAAGATGTTCTCCCCGGTGCATTCCGCGACATGTCCCACGGAGTTCAGCATGACGGCTTCGTTGGCTCCCTGGGACACGGCCTCCCTCTTGGCGAGAGTCGATGCCACATAGGCTCCGTTGACCTTCGCTCCGGCGGGACCGCACAGGTTGTCCGGTCTCTGCCACGAAGAAGTTATAAGCTTCGCTCCGGCATCCGCGCCCTTTCCGAGGTACGCGCCCATGTGGACGCAGGTGATGGCGAAGGAGACGGGAACGCTGACCGGGTTGAGCCCGACCTCCTCTCCGCTCAGGAATATGCACGGCTTCACGTAATCCACCTGAGATCCGTTCGCTCTGACCGTGTCCTTGATAGCGTTGTAAATATCCTGCTCGGAATACTCCTTCCCGTCGAATTTAAGATCGAAGCCCATCATCTTGCATCCGTCGACGAGCCTCCTGACGTGATCTTTCAGCCTGAAAACGGCCTGGCCTTTGGGAGTGTGATAAACGCGGATTCCTTCGAAAACTCCCGTGCCGTAGTTAAGCGCGTGGGCGAGAACGTGGACTTTAGCGTCCTCCCACCTG
The DNA here is from genome assembly GCA_016282555.1 of Methanomassiliicoccaceae archaeon. Classification (GTDB taxonomy): domain Archaea; phylum Thermoplasmatota; class Thermoplasmata; order Methanomassiliicoccales; family Methanomethylophilaceae; genus Methanoprimaticola. The sequence continues at coordinate 15,676 of JAEEKU010000049.1, read as the reverse complement.
ACGAGTTTTCCGTTAAGCCAAATCTTCTCTGTTCTGTCCATATAAACACCTGTCCAACTCAAAGCGCGTTCAGAGCCTTGACGTACCTCTCAGGTTTGCTGCGTTCTATGAGCTCTTCGACCTGATCCGAACCGCCCACGACGCCCACGTTCCCGCTGGAAGTGGACAAAAGGGCGTACGCCGACTGGCCGGATTCCGGCACGAGCTCGGTCTCATAGACGTCCTGGAGTTTCTGCAGCCTTCCGATGGCCGTTTCCGCCACTGATTTGTCCACTACGGACAGGACGATGCGGGATTTGCCGGGGCGCTCGCATTTGCCGACGACGATCGTCTCGACGTTGATCTTGTTGCGGGTGAATTCGCCCATGACTCTCTGCATAACTCCGAATTCGTTCTTGACGATCAGGGAGATAACGTACATGACTGCACCTGACGGCTAACCTATGCTCAGATACTTATAAGTTGAGAATAGGGAGCCGTATTCCCGGCCCTCCGGCCGCCCGGGATGGTCTGGCGGAAATATGCTCCAAACACAATATTTATAACCAAGTTTTTCATGCGGAGATTTACGCCGTGGTAACTCAGTTGGGAGAGTGCAAGACTGAAGATCTTGAAGTCGCTGGTTCGAGCCCGGCTCACGGCACCATGATTTCTACTGAAAGGACGGGGGTCCCTTTGGATACTGACATTGTTCTCATCGACATCCGCACCTGCGAACTCAAAATTTCTGAGCTGCTCGCGGAGATCGAGAGACTCAAATCCGAGTATCCGGACTACGAGATCTTTATGGACGGCGACGCTTACGCCATCGTCGGCAGGAGGAAGCAGCGATGGGAACCGGAAGAATCACCATCGGCCTGTACAACTCCTACGATCAGAATTTCAGGGAACCCCACAGAAGGGTGATCGCCAGGGCCGGGGATCTGGCCGAAGCGTTCAGCATGAACCTCTGCCTTTTCGGATTCCCGGTTCCCGAGGACGCCCGCACGCCGGTCGAGGTAGCGAACTGGATCGCAGGGACCACCAGCATCGGGCACCACGGAGATTACTTCGTGGAACTGGCCGGTTCCGGGAGATTCCAGTCTTTCCCGTATCCCTCCAAGGGCTTCCCTCCCCAGCTGGGAATCCCCGTTCTGACCACCTGCCGCCCGGATAAATCCAGATCGGTAACCGCCAGAGGCATCTCCGATATGGTGCTGGGAGGGCAGAGCGTCCTCCTGGTTTTCGGAATCGGCCCCCGGGGAGTCCCCAGGGACGTCATGAAGATCCCGAAGCTCAACTTCGATGTGACCGGCGGAGGGTATTCCCTGGAAACCTGCGCGGCGATGGGAGCGGTGTGCGGGGCTCTGCACTCGTTTATCGATCAGTAACGGTCGTACAGGATCTTCTCCGGCTCCAGATAAACCCCGTTGCCCTCTTCGGCGCGTCCGACGATCTCCGCGTTCGCATATTCCGAGACTATGGCTTCGGCCTCTCTCTCCGGCGCGATTATCGAGAATCCCATGCTCATGTTGAACGTCTGGTACGCCTCTTTGGCGTCCACGCCCCCCAGTTCTACGAGTTTCTCGAATACCGGGGCGGGCCTGACCGGATCGGAGATGACGTATCTCAGCCCCTTTCTCATTCTGAGAATGTTTCTGAGCCCCCCTCCTGTTATGTCGACCAGACCGTGAACCTCGTGCGCGGAGGTAATCGCGAGAACCTGCTTAACGTAGATCTCGGTGGGGGTGAGAAGCTCCTCTCCGATGCTCTTCTCCAGCCCGGAAATCCTCTCGGTATAAGTGATATTATTGGATTCCACGATCTTTCTCGCCAGGGTCAGCCCGTTGGAGTGTATGCCGGACGATCTCAGGGATACGATCAGATCGCCCTTCTGACAGTTCTCCCCGGTTATTATCCTGTCTTTGGCGACGTATCCGAGGCAGGTTCCCGACAGATCGATGCCTTTCACCAGCTCCGGGAGGACGGCTATCTCTCCCCCGACTATCTCCATATTGGATAATTCGGCGCCCTTCTGAAGCCCGATCCCGATGGATTTGGTGATCCCGTCGTCGGGTTTGTCGATAGCTATGTAATCCACAAACGAAACCGGCTCCGCGTTGACGCAGATCGTGTCGTTAACGTTCATGGCGATGCAGTCGATGCCCACGGTATCCCACTTGTTCAGAGCCTCGGCGATCAGAAGCTTGGATCCGACGCCGTCGGTAGCCATCGTGATATACTTGTCCCCGAAATCCATAAGGCTGGCGAAAAGCCCGGGGATGCGGAGGCTCCGGCCAATTCCCTCCCTTCTGTATCCGATCTCGTCAACCAGCGCCTTGATCGCGCTGGATTTCCGATCAATATCGACTCCGGATTTGGCATAGGTCCAACCGCTCATTTCTACCGGGAACGGGAATGCGATCGGTTCTTATTATACTAAGCGCAGAGCTCCGGCCGGAACTATCTGTTTCAGCAGGCGCGTCCGGATGGAAAATACTGTTATACGGGAATCCCATCATACGGCCATGGCAGACCTGCACGATCGCTGGGTTGCGGAGAGGAAGAACGAGCATTATTACAAACTCGCCAAGAAACTCAACTACCGCTCCAGAGCATCCTTCAAACTCATACAGATCGATGACAGATTCGGCATCTTCAGCCCGGGCGATTCCGTAGCGGATCTCGGGGCCTGTCCCGGAGGATGGCTTCAGGTCGCCAGAGACAGAACCTGGCCCGGCGGGAAGGTAGTCGGGGTCGATCTGAGATACATAAAACCGCTGGAGGGAACCGAGACTTTCATCGGGGACATAACCGAAGACTCCACCATGATCGAACTCCTGAAAAGGTTCGGCGGAAAAGCGGACGTGGTCTTATCCGATATGGCCCCGAACATCGCCGGCCACTACAGCATGGATCACGCCAGATCCGTGGAGCTGTGCATGTACGCGCTGGACGTCTGCGACCGCATCCTTAAGAAAGAGGGGAAACTGGTGATGAAAGTGTTCATGGGAGACATGATGAATTCCCTTCTCCGCGCGGCCGAACGCAGGTTCCAGTCCGTCAAAGTGCACTCTCCTGACGCTTCCAGACCGACATCCTCGGAGATGTACGTCATATGCCAGGGGTTCCGCGCTGACTCCTCCGTAAAGCCCAGAGAGATCAAAGCATCCGGGAAGGAGCCGGAATTCAAAGCCAAAGGCGGAGTGTTCTGATCGTCCGCGGGGACAGGACAGCTCCGTAAGATCCTCTATCATCCCGTGAAGGTATCTGGCCGCATCGGAATCCACCGCTTTGTAATAGACCTCTTTTCCCTCTCTCCGGCTCTGAATCAGCCCCGCGGATTTGAGGGAGCGGAGATGATGCGACACGGCGGGGCTGGACATTCCGATTATAGCAGAGATGTTGTTGACGCAGCCCTCGTAATGGCACAGGAGCCAGAAGATTCTCATGCGGGTCCCGTCGGCCATTTCGTACAGCACCCTGGAAACTTCGTCGAAATCGCTGTTTTTCCGGAAGAACTCCCTGAACTCTTCGATTTCTCTCATGTCTCCGTGATCGTGGGGAATGCCTGGCATAGGAACCGGGAGGTGATTCAGGTATGAGGTATTATATACATGCCGTTCATTACGATTAAATAAGTGTTTAATCATTTAATCGACGGAGGGATACGATGAAGAAAAATTACAAAATCGAAGTAGACTGCGCTAACTGCGCTCTGAAAATGGAGGAAGCCGCTAAAAAAACGCAGGGCGTGGCGGACGCGTCGGTCAATTTCGTGATGCAGAAGATGTCCGTGACCTTCGAGGACGGCGCCGATCCCGGAGCCGTGATGAAACAGGTCCTCAAAAACTGCAAAAAAGTCGAGAGCGACTGCGATATAGAGCTCTGAGGAGAGATGATGAAACAGAAGCACCGCAGGATGCTTTACAGGATCATAGCCGCGTCCGTTCTCACGGTATTGTTCGCGCTTGTCCCGGCGGAATCCGGTGCTTACGGCAAACCGTTTAAATTTCTGCTTTTCCTCGTTCCGTATCTGATCATCGGATACGACATTCTGATAAAGGCGTTCAAAGGGATCGTACGCGGAAGGGCTCTGGACGAAAACGTCCTCATGGCCATAGCCACGATCGGAGCCATGATTCTCGGCGCGGTTCATACCGGAGACTTCGAGGAAGCCGTCGCCGTCATGATCTTCTATCAGATCGGGGAGCTTTTCCAGGCGCTCGCCGTCGAAAGGAGCAGAACCAGCATATCCAAGCTCATGGAGATACGCCCGGACTGCGCATGGGTGGAGAAGGACGGGGTTCTGGAAGAGGTTGATCCCGACGAGGTGGAGATCGGGACGGTTATCACTGTCAGGCCCGGGGAGAGGATCCCCATAGACGGGATCGTGACCGGAGGGAGCTCATCTCTGAACACCTCCGCCCTTACCGGGGAGAGCATACCCAGAGACGTTTTTCCCGGCGACGAGGTTCTCAGCGGTTCCGTAAACCTGTCCGGAGTTCTGAAAATAAGGACTACGAAGGAATTCGGAGAATCGGCCGTATCGAAGATACTGGATCTGGTCGAGAACGCCAGCAGCCGCAAGGCGAAGACGGAAGCGTTCATCACCAGATTCGCCAGATACTACACCCCGTTCGTGGTAGCCTGCGCGGTGATGCTGGCATGCGTTCCCCCGCTGGCGGGATACTTCGCAGGGGGCGATCCGGAGCTGCACGAATGGATCTACCGCGCGCTCACGTTCCTGGTCATAAGCTGCCCGTGCGCCCTGGTGATAAGCATACCGCTGGGATTCTTCGCCGGGCTCGGAGGGGCCAGCAGAGAGGGCATACTGATCAAAGGATCCAACTTCATAGAGTTCCTGGCATCGGCGGAGACCGTGGTTTTCGACAAGACCGGAACCCTTACGCAGGGAGTTTTCGAAGTGTCGGAGGTCAGCAGCTGCGGGCTGCCGCAGGAAAAGCTGATAGAGCTGGCCGCGGCCGCGGAATCCTCCTCCCCGCACCCCATAGCGGTCAGCCTGGTCAGGGCTCACGGAGCCGACATAGACAGATCCAGAGTGACGGATTCCGAGGATATTCCCGGAAAGGGAGTCGTCGCGAAAGTGGACGGGATTCCGGTGGCAGCGGGAAACGGGAAACTCATGGAGCAGCTCGGCCTGGAATATCCGGAGGTATCCTGGCACGGAAGCGTCGTCCATGTCGCCGTCGGAGGGAAATACGCGGGAAACATCCGCGTTTCGGATACGATAAAACCGGAATCCCGCAGATCCGTCGAAGATTTGAAAGACGCGGGAATAAAAAAGACGTACATGCTGACCGGGGATTCGGAGCCTACGGCGGAGCACGTCTCCGGACAGTTAGGAATAGATCATGCTTACAGCCGCCTTCTCCCGGAGGACAAACTGGCACGTCTCGAGGACATCATGGAAGAGTTGGACTCCCCCGTGATCTTCGTAGGAGACGGGATCAACGACGCTCCGTCACTGGTGAGGGCGGACGTGGGGATCACCATGGGAGCGATAGGATCGGACGCCGCGATAGAAGCCTCCGACGTCGTCATAATGGACGACGACCCGAGACGCATAGCGGAATCCATAAAGATATCCAGAAAAACGATGAGGATCATCCGCGAGAACATCGTTTTCACTCTGGCGGTAAAATTCCTGTTCCTGGGGCTGTCCGCCGCCGGGTATGTGGATATGTGGTTCGCCATCATAGCGGACGTAGGTGTCATGATCGCCGCGGTGCTGAACTCTTCCCGCGCCCTCAGATTCAGGCCGCTGGAAAAGCTTAAAACGGATGAAAAGCCGGCCGCGCGAACAGAATCGGAAACGGAAGAAACTCCGGGTCTTCCCGGAGCTCAGATTGTTTCTTCTTCCGTAAGAAGTTCGGACAGCGGAACCCGGTCCAGATAATCCCCGATGATGCCGTCGAGCTTCTTCCAGACGGGAAGCGTCCTGCAGGAATCCGCTCTGGGGCATACGTATCCGTCCGCCAGGCACGCCACCGGGATCAGATCGCCCTCCGCCGCCTTCAGAATTTCCCCTATGGAGTACTCCTCCGCAGGCCTGGAGAGGGCGTATCCGCCCCCTCTTCCCTGACTCGCCGATACCAGACCGGACTTGATCAGATTCGGCATTATGGACTCCAGATACTTCAGGGAAATATCCTGTCTTTCGGCCATTTCTTTCAGGGGAACGTACGACCCCTGCCCGTTTCCGGCGAGATCTATCATTATGCGCAGCGCGTATCTCCCCTTGGTCGAAATCAGGCAGCCCATGTCACTCACTGAAAAGAAGCGTCGAAAGGTATCTTTCCCCGCCGTCAGGCAGTATGACCACGATGTTCTTTCCCTCGTACTTCGGATCTCTGGCGAGCTGCAGCGCCGCGGTCAGTGCCGCTCCGGACGAAATACCCACGAGAATGCCCTCGGTGCGGCCGATCATCCTTCCGTTGGCGAAGGCGTCCTCGTCCGAGACCTTGATGATCCTGTCGCAAATCCCGGTGTCGAGGGTGTCCGGAACGAATCCGGCTCCGATCCCCTGGATCTTGTGGGGGCCGCTTCTTCCCTCCGAAAGCACAGGGGATCCGGCGGGCTCCACAGCCACGACTTCGGTGCCGGGGTTCATGAATTTGAGATACTTTCCGGTTCCCGAGATGGTTCCCCCGGTTCCCACTCCGGCGACGAGGACGTCCGCTTTACCGTTAAGATCTCTGAAGATCTCCGGGCCGGTGGTCCTGAAGTGTATCTCCGGATTGGCCGGGTTGACGAACTGGCCGGGAATGACCGAGTCGGGAATCTCCTTCGAAAGCTCCTCCGCCTTCTGGACGGCTCCCTTCATCCCTTTGGATCCCTCGGTGAGGATGAGTTCCGCCCCGTACGCGCGGATGAGTTTGCGCCTCTCCTCGGACATCGTCTCCGGCATGACGATCTTGATGCGGTATCCTTTGGCCGCCGCGATGGAGGCCAGAGCTATGCCGGTGTTTCCGGAGGTGGGCTCTATGAGAACCGTGTTCTTTCCTATCTTTCCCGTCTCCTCCAGCTTGTCGATCATCGCCTTCGCGATTCTGTCTTTGATCGAGCCGGCGGGGTTGAAGAATTCGACTTTCCCGAACAGCCTGGCTTTCAGATTCTGCTCTTTCTCTATCTTCGTCAGCTCCACGAGGGGAGTTCCGCCTATCGTATCCTCTATCGATTTGTACAGCATATTATCATCCTTTCACTTTATCGAATCCCTGTCTGAGATCGTCTATGATATCGTCTATGTTCTCCGTCCCTATGGAGAGACGGATGGTATTGGGTTTGATTCCGCATGCGAGAAGAGCCTCCTCGTCGAGCTGGGAGTGGGTCGTGGAGGCGGGATGGATGACCAGCGATTTCACGTCGGCCACGTTGGCCAGCAGAGAGAACAGCTTCAGGGATTCGGTGAATTTCTTCGCGGCATCGGAACCGCCCCTGATCTCGAAAGTGAAGATGGATCCCGCTCCTTTCGGGAAATATTTGTTATAAAGATCCTTCCTCTTCCCCGTTTCCAGCGACGGATGGTTGACTTTTTCCACCATCGGATGGCCGCTGAGGAACTTCACGACTTTCAGCGCGTTTTCGATATGGCGCTCGGTGCGCAGAGACAGGGTCTCCAGTCCCAGAAGCAGCAGGAACGAGTTGAACGGAGAGATCGTGGCGCCTTGATCCCTCATGAGGGTGGTGCGTATCTTCGTAACGAAAGCCGCTTTTCCGGCCGCTTCAGTGAAGATCACTCCGTGGTACGAGGGGTTGGGCTTCGACAGCGTCGGAAACTTATCGTTCTGCGCCCAGTCGAATTTTCCTCCGTCCACGATCACCCCTCCCATCGCGACCCCGTGGCCGCCGATGAACTTGGTCGCGGAATGGACCACTATATCCGCTCCGTGCTCCAGGGGTCTGAAGACCGAGGGAGGGCTGAACGTGCTGTCCACTATCAGCGGTATGCCGTGCCTGTGGGCTATCTCCGAGATCGCCTCGATATCGGCGACGTCGGAGTTCGGGTTTCCGAGAACTTCCGTGTAGAGAAGTTTCGTGTTGCTCTTGATCGCTTTCTCGAAGTTCCCGGGATCGGAGGGATCCACGAAAGTGGTCTCGATTCCCTGCTCGCGGAGAGTGTTCGCGAACAGATTCACGGTTCCCCCGTAGAGATTCGTCGAAGAGACGATATGATCTCCCGCGAGGGCGATATTCTGCACCGCATATGTTATCGCAGAGGATCCGGAAGAAGTCGCCAGCGCAGCTACTCCTCCCTCGAGGGCGGCCATTCTCTCCTCGAAAACGCCGGTGGTCGGGTTCATGAGCCTGGTGTAGATGTTTCCGGGCTCGGTGAGAGCGAAACGGCCGGCGGCGGTGGCGGAATCCTTGAAAACGTAAGACGTAGTCATGTAGATGGGGACCGCGCGCGCGTCGGTAGCAGGATCCGGCTGTTCCTGTCCGGCGTGAACCTGCAGGGTTTCGAGTTTATAATTGCATTTTTCCGTCATTATCAGTGCATAGAAGCGCAGTATTAAAATCTACCTATCAAAATGGTAGGTAATTGTTTTATATTCAGGCAAGGATTATTCGCGCAATACATGCCTATCAACGTTCCCGACGGTCTTCCGGCTATTTCAGTCCTCGAATCCGAAAACATATTCGTGATGAGCGAAACCAGAGCCAGAAAGCAGGACATCAGGCCCCTGAAGATAGCTATCCTCAACCTGATGCCCACCAAGATCGAAACGGAGATCCAGCTGATGAGGCTTCTCAGCAACACTCCCCTTCAGATAGACATCACCCTCCTGGTCCCCTCCACCCACGAGTCCAAAAATACTTCCGTGGACTATCTCGCCAGATTCTACCGCAGGTTCCCGGATGTGGAAAACGATTATTTCGACGGGATGATAGTCACCGGAGCCCCCCTCGAAGATATGGACTTCGAGCAGGTGGATTACTGGGACGAGATGTGCCATATTATGGACTGGACCAAGGATCACACAACTACGGTGATGTACATCTGCTGGGCGTCCCTCGCTGCCCTGTACTATCTGTACGGGATAGACAAGCACTTGCTTCCCTCCAAAAAGAACGGGATCTTTCCGTACATGAACCTCATGGAGAGCGAGCCTCTGATGAGGGGTATCGATCATATTTTCAGAATGCCCCAGTCCAGATACGCCACCGTTCTCGCCGAGGACATCGATCGCTGCACCAGGCTCCACATCGCCGCTCTCGGAGAAGGAAGAGACCCCGGAATAATCGTCTCCGACGACGGGAACGTGTTCATCACCGGCCATCTGGAATACGACGTCAACACTCTGGACGGGGAATACCAGAGGGACGAGGAAAGAGGGCTTAATCCGAAAATGCCGCTGAACTACTATCCGGATGACAACCGGGACTTCGAGCCCGTGCTGACCTGGAGAAGCTACTCGATGCTTATATTCACCAACTGGCTGAACTACTACGTATATCAGGCGACGCCGTACGAACCGGAGATAAAGAGGGATTAATCCCAGAACTGCTTGTTTTTCGCGTACAGAACTTCGGCTTCCAGAATCGCGCGGAAGAACCCGTCCTCGTCTATGTACATCGACCGGAGGATCCTGGCGGCGGTCTCCGGACCGATTCCCCTCCCCGCCATGACGTACGCCGCTCTGCTCCCGTTCTCCTTGACGAGATTGGCGCATTTGTTCATCCTCTTCAATTCTTTGATGTCATCTGAGGAATGGTTTTTTCTGAGCACCAGGGAGGAGGAGTCCCTCTCGTACTCCTTCAGAAGCGCTATCATCACGCCTCCGCAGTTCTCGCAGCGGAATTTTTTCGGAGCGCCCTCCACGCGCACCCTTCTCGAGGTTCCGCAATTCATGCAGACGCTGAACAGCACCTCGTTTCCCAGCCTCTTCTTCAGAGCCATGAGTATCGCGTGATCCGCCCTCATAGGCTGCATCAGCTCCTTGGAGCGGGTGATCCCTTCCCTCCCCACGGGAGACGGCCTGTCCGGAACGATTTCGATATCTCCGGAGCATATCCTGGCAACGACCTCCTCCGCGTGGATTATATCGAGATCCTCCTCCAGAACCTTGTCCACCGCATCGTCGTAGGCGGGGGTGCCCTTGTGGATCTCGAACAGCTTCCCGAAGTTGATGTACCTGTGATCGGCTTTTTTCTCTATGATCCCGAATTTCTTCGCGGTGTAGGCGAATCTCCATTTCAGAGAGGCGGAGCCCGCCATCGCCGTGCGGGAGAGATAATCTATAGAACCGGGCTTCAGAGACTTCAGAATATCCAGAACGGCGTTTTTCTCCGGGATTCTGGGGAGTTCGAGTATTATTCTATAAGGATCCGCCGTCATCCCCACGCTCTCGCCGAGGCGCATCGACATAAGCGCAGCGGTTATTCTCCCGAGAGTCTCGTTGGTTTTGGTGCCGAAGCACGCATTGATGATCACCTGGGTCCCGTCGTCCTCCACGGTTATCACCCGATCGGTCGGCATGACGTGGCCGTCCTGCCCGGAGAAAAACGTCTCCAGAGCCGCGACGCAGCTTTCGGTGCAGGGATACGGAGCATAATCCCTCACTGCGCGCAGCCTCCCGACCTCCTGGGCGATCTCGTACGGAACGGGAATGTCGGAACCCAGCCAGGAGGGCACCGCGCCCATCTCGCGGGTCTCCTGCACGAGAATCTCGTCCTCCCTGATCTCCACAACCCTCCAAGTCCTTCCCTTGGCGATGAAGAGCTGGCGGGAATCCTCGAAAGCGGAGACGAAGCTCTCGTCCAGAGTGCCCACGGCCGCTCTGGTTCCGACGTCTATGACTTTATAATTCCTCACGTCCGGAATCATCGAGATGTTCTCGTAGAAATGATCCATTCCCCTTCTGGTGCGCCTGAAGGAATCCCCGTTATCGAACAGAATCCTTATGGAAACCAGCTGCTCTATGATCTTGTCCATGGTTTCGCGGGTAAAAGTTTTGAAAGAGTACGATCCGCGGAACACGGAATAGGCGAAATCCTTCTCCACCGGGCCGGTCATAGCCATCGCCACCAGCTGGTTCGCGGCGACCGTCAGCGGAGAGAACCTTCCGGAGCGGCTCTCCAGCTCACCCGCGGCGCACCTGCGGGCGATCACGAGGGATTCGGATATCTCGTCGGGAGCGGTAGCTAGGATTTTAGCCCTGATCGTCTCCCCTACCCTGTGGCCGGCCCTTCCCGAACGCTGTATCATGCGCGAGACTCTGCGGGGGGAGTTGTACTGTATCACGGTATCGGCGGAGCCGACGTCTATCCCCAGCTCCAGGGACGAGGTGCATATCAGGCACTTTATCTCGCCCCTTTTGAAACGGTCCTCCATCTCCGTCCTGCTCTCCCTGGACAGCGAGCCGTGGTGCACCTCCGCGGAGAACGACTCGTCCCAGGCGTGATAGCGCGCGGCGATCCATTCGGCCGTCTCCCTCGTATTGACGAAGAAAAGAGTGGATCTCCCGGCCTCTATGATCTCTCTGGCCCGCTTCATGACGGAGATTATCTCCGGATCTCCCTGCAGCTTGTCGATCAGCCACGGCTCGTCCGCCAGAGGGGGAGGGCATTCGACCTCGATCTCGAATTTCCTTCTGGTTTCCGGCTTGATGATGGATACTCTTCTCCCCCTTCCGCCGAGAAACATGGCAGCCTCCTGCGGATCCCCGACGGTAGCGGAGATCCCTATCCTCTGGTAATTGCCCGCGACGGCGGACAGCCTCTCCAGCGCCACGCTCAGCTGGGCGCCCCTCTCGCTACCGGCCAGTTCGTGGATTTCGTCGACGATGACGTGCTTCACGGAAGCGATATGCCCGGACAGCCTCTTCCCCACGAAAAGGATCTGAAGCGTCTCCGGAGTGGTTATCAGCACCTCCGGGGGATTCTCGGACTGTCTGGCTCTCTCGTACTGGGTGGTGTCCCCGTGCCTCACCCCGACCCTCAGGCCCAGAGCCTTCCCGTAGAACTCCATCCTCCTGAGCATGTCCCTGTTCAGGGCGCGGAGGGGAGTGATGTACAGGCACTGTATCCCCGGGGCCTTGCCCCTGCGGTAGATGGAATCCAGAACGGGGAGGACGGCGGCTTCGGTCTTTCCGATGCCCGTAGGCGCGACTATCAGGGCGTGAAGCCCCTTGAGTATCTTCGGTATAGCCTCTTCCTGGGGAGGAGTCGGCGACGATATCCCGCGCTCCGAAAGCGCATCCCTCAGCGCGGGAGAGAGAAGCTGAAAAGACATAAAGAAAAACCCGGGGGATACCCGGGAAGTTTGATCACTCTTTGGGAGCGGCCTGTTTGGGCGCGGTGACTTCGAGGAGAACCTGCGACAGATCCATGACTTTGATGTTGGATCCGAGCTTCTTGGCGCCCTGGGTAAGGTTCAGAACGCAGAAGGGGCAGCAAGTGATCAGAATCTCCGCTCCGGTGGCTTCCGCGTCGCGGATCCTCTCCATTGCGACGGCGGTCGCGAAGTCGTTGAACTGGCTCTTGTATCCTCCTCCGGCGCCGCAGCATCTGGAGTTCTCTCTGGATCTCTCCATCTCCACCAGTTCCGCGCCTTTGATCTTTTTGATCACGTTTCTGGGGGCGTCGAACACGCCGGAATGTCTTCCGAGGTGGCACGGATCGTGGTAGGTCACCTTGTGGTTGAACTCGTTGTTGAGGGGGAGCTTCTTGGCGGCGATGAGCTTCTCCACGTACTGGGAGAAGTGATAAACGTTCTGCCCGACTCTCGCATAGAATCTTCCGAAATCGGTGGAAACGGTCTTGTAGCATCCGGAGCAGGTCATGACCATGTCCTTGGCGCCCATTCCGTCCGCTTTCTCCACGACGGTCTCGGAGCACTCCATGGACTCGGTAGTGGTTCCGGTTCTGAGAAGGGGAGAGGAACAGCAGTACTCTTTGTCTCCGAGGCAGTTCATCTTCACTCCGGCGCGGTTCAGAACGATTACTCCGGCCTGGGCGATGTGCTGCATCCTGTAAGATCCGGTGCATCCGGCGAAGAATATGGTGTCGGGGGCCTTCGCCCTCTCGACCTCCGCGGGCCACCACGCGTCCCTCTTGGAGGGGGGTTCGCCGTAGGGGTTGTGGACGTTGTGGATCTTCTCGGCCATCGCCTTGTGAGCTGACATGGGGCCTACGCCGTTCTTCACGAGCCATGCCCTCATGTCTTCCCAGAGTTCGATGAGGTTGATGTGCGCATGGCAGACGACCTCGCAGTTTCCGCATCCGGTGCACTTGTACATGGCATCGACGAATTCGGGACTGAGCTCGACCTTTCTGTTGAGCATTTTATCAACGACGTCCATTCCGTTGGTGTCGATCGTTTTGATGTAGTAGATCTTTCCTCTGGGGGTAACGGATTCCCAGGGAGTCTGGCTGTGGGCTTCGCACACGCTGATGCAGTATCCGCACTGGAGACACTGGGCCAGTGCCTTCTGGACGCGGGGCAGGCTGTATTTGGTAAGCATCATGTAAGTACCTCCGGATCTGTCCGAGTTCCGGTATTGCTGCTCTCACTCGGTCGGCGTATATAATGATTCTACAGCGCCGGATGCGGAATAATACTGTTTGCCGGTTTTTAATGAGAATAAATGAGATTAACCTGCATTCCGGACGAGAAGATCGCGATTCCCTTTCGGCAGAATTTATCAATGATACCGTACGATACAGGCGCATGAATACGAAGCAGATCGCTGTCATAGCGATAGCTGCGGCCGCAGTGGTCATCATCGCGGCGGCGGCTCTGATCCTCTCTAACGGATCCGACAGCGAATACGTAACCTTCGACGGAAACGGGGGAGTCACCGAGAAGAACCAGAAAACGGTCAGAACCTCCGCCAATCTGGTAATACCGAATCCGTTCGTCAACGGCGGGAAGATATTCACCGGATGGAACGACGAAGCCGACGGAACGGGAACGACGTATACCGTGACGAGCCGCGTCGCGTACGGCATCGTTCTGTACGCCCAGTGGGCGGATTACGGCCTCGAGATCACCAACCCGTCGTACCCGAAAATGGGATTCCAGTCGTATATTACCGACGAAACCCGCGAGATGGAGAGACTGAACGGACTCAGCACGTACCTCGGATCGACGGGGGAAGCAACTCTCTCGCTGATGGGAATGAGCAGTCTGACCTACGAGGAAACGGAAACTTCCAGATGCTTCAAGGGCATCAACAGGGCAGGGCAGAATTTCGAGTTCTTCTTCAACGTTGAAGGCGCCGACGAAGTCTCGTGCAGCGTGGAGATGAACGGCAAGGCCGCCGTAATCGGATTCACCTACTCCGGAAACGTCAGGATCGTCTGAGCGCTCCGGATCTCCTGCGAAAAAATGGGAAGCATCCGCTCCTACGACGACTGGACCGGGAACATCATCCCGGACGCGGACATAAGAAGCCTGGATCCGGAGGCGGTGGCTGCCCTCAGGGCCGTTTACTCCCTGAGAAATCCGGATTCCGGCGTGACTCCGGAAACGGATCCGGCAATCTTTCTCTCGAAAACCGGATTCCTCAAAAAGGGGAAGATCACGGTCGCCTCCGCCATACTTCTGGGAAAATCCTCCGAGAATCTGGTTCCGCCCTCGGTCTGCATACGCTACAGAAACACGGATCCGGAGAGCGCCGCCTCCGAGGAGAGGATATTCAGGACTCCCATGATTCTTTCAGTAACCCAGGCCGTATCCCTCGTGAAAAACTCGTCGGTCAGCCTCCCGGGATCCCGCCCCCGCACGGTGAGTTCGTACCGCATAGAAACTCTGAGGGAGGCTGTCTGCAACGCGATAGCCTTCCAGGACTATTCCCTCGGAGGAACGGTGGATATCATCGAAAGAGAGCGCGAATCCGTGACGATCCGCAGCAGAGGATCCTTCGGCCAGGCTTCTCCGGAATCCTTCGCCGGCGGACGCGCCTCCTCTTGCTCGCGCCGCAACGCGTTCCTGAGATCCGCGATGCAGAGATCCGGCATCGTCCCGGGAAAATGCTCCGGAATCAGAGGGATGTATCTCTCCCAGATCTACCGCCACTTTCCTCTTCCCGTGTTCTCCTGCGACGACAATACGGTTTCGGTGACGTTTTTCGGAACGAGATTCGGAGCCGTGCCGAAAATACTCGACTCGTATCCGAAAACCGATGCGGGAATCATAATGGATCTGGACAGGATATACCGCGGGGTCCGCATTCCGGAAAAGAGGCTCAGGATCCTAATCGAAACCGGTTTCGCGGATACGTCCGGCGGAGTGTTATCAGTTTCTCACATCGATTCCCCCGTCCGCAGGGGATCGGATCGCGACTCCGTGCTGGAATTCCTGAAAGAAGGTCCGGCTTCGCGCTCCGAGGTAGCGGAGTTCCTTTCCGCCAGATCCCCGAAATCCCTTACCCGGGCGCAGCTGGACACCAGGGCCACCAACATTCTCCAGACTCTCAGGAAAGAGGGAAAGATCGTAAAAATCTCCGGAAACACGAAATCCGCGGTTTACAGCCTTAAAGACGACTGATTTCCAAGCGGGTTCGCAATCCGTTTATACTGAAAATACCGATGAGACGGCATGGAGCGCATCGCCCGGTTATATGCTGCAGCTGCAGTCGCCGTCACGGCAGCCGCCGTCGCATTCTGCTGGCTGGCCGGCGGCCTGGAGATCTACTCCGCGATTGTTCTTGTGTGCCTGTGCCCTCTG